>DASYPF010000201.1:0-29652 GCA_036006905.1 Acidobacteriota bacterium | reverse complement strand
TTGAAAGTTGAAGGGGTGCGTGAGCACCCCTTTTTTTATCGCTATGAGATTTATCCGCGTCCTGCTTGTTGTTTTACTTTTCGAAGCCAGCTCGACTCTAGCAGCCACTCCCGATGAATTAGCCTTAAAGGCACGAGCCTCCCGTTTTTACGAGCTGCAAGTTGCAGGAAAGCATGCCGAAGCAGCGCGGCTGGTGGCCCCCGAATCACGCCAAATCTTCCTCAACGGCCACCCGGTGGCGTACAAGTCTTACCGAATCGAGCGGGTACTGATCAGAGGCCGTGACGCAGCGGAAGTCGAAGTCACCGCAGAGATTTTATTCCCTCCGCCCATTCTCAGCGTCCAGCCGCGCACGTTTTCTGTCCCGTGGAAGAAGATCAGCGGCCAGTGGTATTTCGTGGTGGATCCTGCGGTGCTGGACATCGTTGCCCGAAGACAGACCGAGGCCGGACCTAAAGAAAAACCGGTCCTCAGTTTTAAACCTTTAGTTACTTTTGGGCTGGACGGCGAAATCCAAAGGAGCCTGCGATTAGAAAACAATTCAAGCGGCGCCATTCAGTTCAGAATTGCGAGCTTTGAGGAAGAATGCCTCGACATCAAGAATCGCAAAGGAGAAATTCCTGCAGGAGAGTATTTTCCACTTGTGTTAGTGCTTAAGAAAATTCCCAACGAACAGCGAAAGACAGTGGTCATGGTAGAGGGAGTGGATGCAAGCAAGCGGATTACACAACTGGAAATCCCAATCGAGCTGCAAGTCCCCAGCGAGCCGGTTCGCAAAGAGATACTCAAAGCAATTCGCAAATATCGGGAAGAGCAGTAGGTAAGTTCGAATGCCGAATTTCGAGTGTCGAATGCCCGCGCTCTTCATTCGACATTCGCACTTTGACATTCGAAATTCGACATTCGAACTTCAACATCCGCGTTCATTCGCGCGATATCTTGCTCCCCTCTCCCAGGCCGCGATAAAACCCCTGATACCACCAGGAGACTCCTTTTGCGATCGGGCCCAGCAGAGATTGCGCTTCCGTAAAGGGTGCTCCCCGCAGGCAGCGGCGCCACACTTGGCCCAGTCGATAAAAATACAACAGCGGCGCCGCGAGCCTTGAATGCGTCACTGCGGGCCGAACTCCTTGCAGCCGCGCACGGCCGCTCCAATACCCGAGCCTTTCCAGGTGCTCTTGCACCGCGTTCTTCTGAGAATCAGCGGGATGTGCAACCTTCAGTTCATGGAGAAGAATGAATTGCCTGCAACGCAACTTCATGTTGCGGTAATTGAAAAGCAGGTCATCGGCCGACGCAAAGTCTTCAGGGAAACCTCCCGTTTCGAGAAAGACGGAACGGAGCCACACCATGTTGCATGACGGGATGTTCCAATTCCTGCCTGGCAGGTTTGTGGGCGCGAATTGGCCGAACTCGATCCAATAGCGGGCCAGTCCCCAGCGGCTGCGCGGCCAGGCCGCCTCGACGGGTCCGCCCACTGCAACTATGTTGCCGGCCAGCCGGTCAATGACGGCTCTCCAGCCCGGCTGCACCTGGATATCTGCGTCGACGAAGGCCACCCAGTCTCTGCGTGCCAGGCGGGCGCCGAGATTTCGCGCGGCTCCCGGAAAAAGCCTCACCTTTTGCCGTTCCCAACGAACCTGGCGGAAGCGCGAAGACAATGCATCGACGTGGGAATCGGCGGAGCTGTCAACGACGATAACCTCATCTCGCTGCCACTCTAGTTGCGCCTCAAGCGCTTCCAAACAGCAGGGCAGTGTAGCAGGTGAGTTGTAAGAAGGAATCACCACGGAGAGTGAATTCATCTAGTACACTGTAGCAGAAAAATTAAAACCGGTGGGTTGGACACGGACTACGCAGAAAACACAGATTGGCTGATTTTATTCGCGTTCATTTGCGGCTGATTTTATTCGCGTTCATTTGCGGCTAATTTTTACGCGAAAACCTTCGCGATACCCCCGCATCCGAAGTACCAAATCACTCCAGCGAAACGTAAGCAGAGAGGAGATCAAACTGGCAAGCGCGAACAACAGAAATTTGCACCATCGAAAGACGTTTCCATGTTTGCGAAGAAACAGCACCGCATTGCGCCGCACGTAGAAGGTCTTTACCGCGCGGCGCGCTTCTGCGCTGGTGGAATGACCGCCGGCATGCCAGGCCCGGGCATCCGGAATAAATAGAATTGATTTCCCCAGCCGCCGGACTCGAAACGCAAAGTCGATCTCCTCCAAGTACATGAAATAGTCCGGATCTAAAAATCCGGCGTCATCCAATACCGAACAGGATGTCAGGAGCATGCAGCCCAATAAGGCGTCCACCTCTTTGAGCCGGCTAAATTGAGGTGAATCGGGACTGTTCTCTCCAACCATCCGGCAAATCACCTGATGAAAAAGAATTTCTCCCCACGCCGCGTCCAGCGTTTCTTTCTGGTCCAGTCGAAAAACCTTGGGGCCCGCCAGCCCGACATCGGGGCCCCAATGCTGCAGGAGAATTTCAATCGTGCTGGAATCTAATATGACGTCGTCGTTCATCAGCAGCAGCAGGAATGCGCCCCGGCGACACGCCTCCTCCGCCCCCAAATTCAGCGCGGCCCCATAACCTACGTTGCGCGCGCTTCGCAAAAGGCAGACGTCGGTGAATTCCTGTTGGATTCTTTGGTCAGAGGCGTCAGTCGAATTGTTGTCGACGACGACGACTATGTCCGGCGCGCGCGAGCCTTCAGGAGGGCTCGGATGCATCGAAGGACCAGCGCTCCTCCATTTCGGTTTACAATGACTGCGGCCAGCTTGCCCGGATAATTCACGAGTTTCCTATTAAAAGACTTGACGCAAAGGCGCTAAGTCGCAAAGACGCCAAGTGGGGGGAGTGGGAGAGTGCGAGAGGGGGGGAGTGGGAGAGGGGTGAGTGAGGGGGCGGAGGGATACGCGCCCAACGCATGCGTGCAACGTGTCTACTGCGGCACTCCGCACTCTCCCACTTACCCCCTCTCCCACTCCCCCGCTCCCCCACTCCACCCATTTGGCGTCTTTGCGGCTTAGCGCCTTTGCGTCAAGCTTTTGAATAGGAACTTGTGAACGATCCGGGCTGGCCGCTTAGCATTGCTCCAGAAGGCGCTGCAGATTTTGAAGCGGGATCTGGATGGAACTCTGGATTCGCTTTCGATCTGCTCGAACCAGCGATATGTCACGCAGCCCGGACCAGAAACCGCGCAGATACGGGCCGACATAGCCGGTCTTGATGAGATGAAAACCAAAACTCTTAAAGAATCCCCACACTATGCGCAGCGAGTATCGAACCAGCAGTGTTCCGGGGTAATTCTTGGCCAGCAGCAACACGCGATTTCGTGTGATCCAGAAAGTACGGGCAGGAGTTTGTGGGTTAGCCGCGCGGCCGGCGCGATGGGGATCAGACTGAGCTTCCATGTGATAAACGACAGCGGACGGAACATAGTAGCATTCCACCCCCAACAACTGGGCCCGCAGGCTTAAATCGACATCTTCCAAGTACATGAAAAAGCGCTCATCAAAGGATCCGACTCTGTCAAAAAAAGCTCGGCGGAAAGCGCAAGCGCCCCCGCTGGCGCCAAAAACTTTCCGCGATGCCGCATACAGCGCGCCGTCCCGTTGCGCAGCCCCGATCTTATAGGGAATTCCAGACCGGGTCAGGCAATCGCCCGCGCCATCCAGGATCGAACGATCGTAGTAATTGAGAATTTTGCAAGCGCAGAACAAAGCCTGGGGATTCTGGGAAAAAAAATCGCGCAGCGCTTCCACCCATTTTGGATGCGCTTCAGTGTCATTGTTCAGCAGCAGAATCAGATCTGAATCCGATACTTCAATTCCCCGGTTAATGGCATATCCGAATCCGAAGTTGTTTGTGAGCTTCAATAAGGAGATTGCAGGATAGCACTGCTGCGCCGCTTCGACCGATCGATCCGTAGAGCTATTGTCGACGAGGATCACTTTGTTGGCCGGAACGGTTTGTCTGCGCAAAGAGCTCAGGCACATGGGCAACAGCTCCTGGCCGTTCCAGTTTGGGATAATGACCGCTGCCTTCATGTTGGGTTTTCGCGTGTCGCCGACCACAGCCCACGCAGGTAATGATAGGTCATCAGATCCGGATAGAACCGGGAAAAATCGAGCCGTGGGAAATATTCCTCCAGAAAGCAAAGGCGCGTCAGAAAATTAAGAGCGATTCGCCGCGACAGAGCCGGCCGTGGCGTATCACCGCCCAGGAATTCCTTCAACTCTGGATGTTTCTTATAAAAGTAAGGAGCAAACCGCCCGACACAGTATTGCCGGGCGCAAAAGGATCGGAAAGTAGTGCAGTGCAGGTGCTCGGCGCGGGCTTCGCGTCGAAAAACAATTTTGGCTCCCTGGTGCTTCAGCCGATAACCGTACTCGATATCTTCCCATCCGGCGGTCCCGAAAGACTCGTCAAATTCACCCACGCGCTCAAGCAGCGATCGGGGTAAAGAAATATTAGATGTGTAAAAAAAATTGAACGGCACATCGTTCGGGTCCTGGATGAGAGAATAACCGAACTGCCAGCCTTGCTCGCCCAGGTACTTCATGAAGCGAGTGACGCGCAATTCCGGCGACCAGACCGTATAGCCGAGCACGGCAATCTCGCCGTCACCAAGGCTGCGAGATCGTGCATGCTCTCCTAAAAGCTGCGGCGATGCGATGATGTCGTCACCCAGAAAGAGAATAAATTCTCCGGCAGCGTGCTGCATGCCCAGATTTCGAGCGGCCGCCGGCTTTTTATTTTCCTGCCGTATCGAAATAAGGGTGTAACGCCTGCTGTTCCATTCTGCGAGCATTTCAGGAGTGCGATCGGTTGACCCGTCATCGACGACGATTGCCTCGAAAGGCTCGGCGCAGGCCTGTGCCTCCAAGGCTGTCAGGCACTTGGCAAGAATACCGGCACGGTTGTGAGTGGGAATAATCACAGACCACATCATCGGAACGTGAGAAAAAATTTACCGCGAAGGCGCGAAGACCGCGAAGCTAATAGGCGTGCCTCGCGCCTCAGTCGGGCTAAACAATTGACACAAGGTGCTTCGAACAAAACTCGTAGATACCAAAATCAAAACTCTTCGTGCTCTTCGCGCCTTCGCGGTGAATTTCTTCACAACTTCTCACCTTCCCGGCGTCAACCGCTTTGCCAGCCTCCGCATCCTTCCGGGCTTGGCCGTCGCGGCGGCGCTGCCTTGCAGCCGGCTCTTCAGCAGCGCCAATTCCCGCCGCAGCCGTTCGATTTCAAGCTTCTGCTCTTTGTCGAAAGCCTCAGTGAAAGCAAAAGGTATGTTCTGGGGAAAGAGTTCGGGGATTCCCAGGGCCCGGACCCACTCGGCTTCGCACGCTTCATAGTCGTAGTCCTTAAAGATCCTGCGAAATGGATCGCGAAACAGAGCGGTAAATTCGCTGTCGGCTCGCTTGCGGCGCTGCTGTATGGCTTGGCGCTTGGCCATCAATTGCGGCCATCGTTCGATGACGTCATCGAGCGCCACCAGGTGGTTAATTGCGTCCTTCCACATCCACCATGCAGCCGCGTCCTGGGGCGGCGGGGGCTCTTCCCAGAAATAAAAGGCGGTCTTGTCGATGCCGGCAAAACGCACGGCGCGGCGGATTGCCTGGAAGAACGCGAGTGGCACAATCTTGCGGAAGGCATCTTCATCGTAGTTCTTGATAATGGTGAACAACGCGTTGCGATGCATCAGGTAACGCTTCTTTTCTTCGGGACGAGAATCCAGCGTCACATGGCCACGGTGGTAAGCGGTCGAGGCCGGTTCAAAGAGGATGTCGGAACCCTCAATCCACAGACGCCAGCCCAGGTCGACGTCTTCATAAACGGCGAAGTAGTCCTCGTCGAACCCGCCCGATTCCAAAAATAAATCCTTGCGAATGAACATAGCGCCGCCGCAGGGAAACAGAATAGGCGCGGCCGCGGAATCGCGCCGGCTGCTCTCCCCGACTCCCACCTGATCTGCGAAGCCGAGGTACTGCAGTGAGCCGCCATCGAAATCCACTTTGTCCCCCGACCAGTTCAGAATACGGCTGGCAATGCAAGGATGACGATCAGCGTGCGCCATAGCCGCTTCTATCCAACCGGGAGCTGCCTTCATGTCATTGTTCAAAAAGGCGAGCCATTCTCCCGTAGCGCTGTGGGCGGCCCGGTTGATGGCGCCTGCAAAACCGAGATTCGTCGCAGCAGAAATCGTTCGCACTGACGGGAATTTCTGTTGAACAAAAGAAATGGACTGATCCTGAGAGCCGTTGTCGAACAAGATCACTTCGTGCGACCGATACTGCTGCTGTTGAATAGAGTTCAAGCAGGCCCCGAGGTGTTGGCGGCCGTTAAAGTTAGGAATAATTACAGAGACGGATTTCATGCGGTGCGGGCGGGGGCAGGCGCCGGGCTGTCCGGAGCAGAGGCCTTTACCGGGACCGCGTGGGACTGCAGGATGAACTTTTTCAGATCTGCGTCTGATAGCCGGCGTGTTGCCTGGACCATGCGGCGTAACTTCAAAGTATCCGGCAGCCAGGCAAGATTAACCATGAGATTCCGCAACTGAGCCCACTTTCGTTTCCAGGGAAGCGGGATCAACAGAATGTCTCGCAGGGCTCGGATCGCGTTATGCAGTCGGTAGTTTTTTAGGAGCGATCGGAAATTGTGGCGCTCACCCAGAATTTCACGCCGGTCCCAGCCCAGCTCGCGTCGAGTGGTGGCGCCGTATTTGTGATAAACGACAGCAGCAGGGCACGCCACGACGCGATACCCTGCGAGACGCGCGCGCCAGCAGAAGTCTACGTCTTCATGGTACATGAAAAAGCGCGGATCGAATCCGCCCAACGCAAGAAACAGTTCGCGTCGCAGAAAACAGGCTCCCCCGCTGGCAAAAAACACCTCTTCGGACGTGTCATACTGGCCGTGGTCGATTTCATTTAATCCACGGTCCCAACCGTATCCCAGATAATTCATGCCGCCGCCTATCCCGTTGATGACATTACGGCGGTCGAAAAAAAGAATCTTTGAAGCTACTGCGGCCACATCCGGCGGCTGCATGGCGCGCATGCCTTCTTCCAAGAAGGTCGAGACTAGCTCTAAGTCGGTATTTAGCAAGACCAGTACGTCGCCGCAGGCCAGAGCCGCTCCGAGATTTGCGGCACCCGCAAAGCCAATGTTCTCGGAGTTGCTGAGGATGGAAACTCCGGGAAATCGGCTTGCAATCTGGCAACTGTCATCCGTGGAATGGTTGTCCACAAGCAGCGTCTCAGTGGGCGGGAGCGTCTGGCGAGAAAGTGATTCCAGACAGAGCGGGAGATCGGCAGCTCCATTGTAATTAACGATTAACACGGAGGCGCTGTTCATTTTTCCCTCTTCAACCTCTTGCGCAGCCGCTGTCTGGCAATCTTGGCGAGAGGCTTTTGCCGCTCCGCCTGAAGGAGGTTCTCCAACTCGCGCGCGTGGTTCTCTAACCCGCGTGCCTGGTTCTCCAGGAGCTGGACCTCATTTCTTAATAGTTGAACGTGCTTCTGCGTCTCATTGAGCAAAAATAGAAGCTTGCCTCTCTGCCGAATAGTTTCGGCAGACAAGATTTCGGGCTGTTGCTCGAGGAACGCGAGCAGCGCCGCCGGCTCTTTGGCGCGCGGCAAATCGAAGAATGGAGCCATTGCTCGGTCTTTGGAGATAAAAAAGAAATGGCGATAAGGCTCGCCACCGCTGGACCAGAGAGAAAGCACATTGATGCTTTGATTTAATTTCTCCAACGTCCGATACTGCTGGTAATGGGCCAGTTTTAGGGAAGTCTTCTGCAGAGTTTCCCACATGTGCGCTGACATCCCCTCAATTTCACAAAATGCGTAACCATTCACTGAGATCCATCGCAGGATCTCTTCCCTGGCCGGTAAGCCGTTTGTCTGGTGTTCGCTTAAGAACTGGTGGCTTCCCGCTCCCGCTTGCAGCAATGTCTGGCGCACTCGCGTCTCGGCCGCTTCGATGGCGGGCGAAGCAAACGGTCCCGCAACGATCAGATAGCGCGCGGCCAAGCCGTCGAGTCTCTCAAGGAACTTACGACGATCGGTGGGCGAAATATGCTCCAGAACATCGAGCGCGAGCACCATATCAAATCGCCGGCTCCCGGATTCCGCCAAGGAAACATACTTCGGGGAATCAGCGGGACGGATGTCGGTGAATACTGCGGGAATTCCGAAATCAGATGCGTCTGCCCAGTGCCCGCCTATGTCGCCGATATATCCTCCGTAGTCGAGAACAGTGTCGGGCCTTTTTGGAAGCCGCTGACATAGAAGGGCAGCCGCGTGGTAGCGCTCAAACAGATCAAAAGGAAGCACGGCGATCAGTTGCTCGCGAGACGCCGGAAGAACATGCATCTGAATGGGACCGATAATAATTTGTCCGGCATCGCTACCGTCTGCCGGTTGGAGCTGAAGAGAATGGCCGCCTGAATTGAAAAGGATCTTTCCCGTTCGGTGAGTGTGCTTCCCATCTGCCGCCAAAAGATCAATCCGATCCACCACTCGGCCGTCAGCAATCAGGAGCAGCGAAGCATTATGGCCGGTCGTTGCGGCGGACAAATCAAGTGAAACTGAAATCGGAGAGTCTGATCGATTCAGAAGATAAATTTCATTTTTCTCTCCCAGCACCCAGCCATCAGGGTGTGGGTGGAATCCAGTGCGGATGCGGGCGGCAACCGATTCCAACAGTTCCTGAGTTTCGAGGGGGTCGCTCTCCAAAAGAAGGCGATGGAAGCCATCTATTTGACTTTGAGACTTAGAAGCGGCCAGCACTAGATTGAAGTCAGCGCCGTCAAAACCAAAATCGGCATGAAAGCCATTCTTCTCGAATAAGGAGAGCCAGTGCGACGGCGGCGCTTCGTGGCTGTGTGTGGGTTCGTTGCGGACAAAGCGACACGGATCTGGTGTCGTTGTTATCACGATCCCGTCAGGCGCCAGACAGCGGTAGATCTCTCGGGCGGCAGGAATCGGATCGTTCAGGTGCTCCAGCAGATCGAATGCTGTTATCAGCTTCAAAGTGCCGGATCGGAAGGGGAGCGCGAACACATCGGCCTCCGCTAGAAAAGGCGCAATCGCAGGCTTCTGTTCGAGCGCGAAGCGGCTGATATCACAACCCACAGCCTGATACCCGTTGCTGCGCGCCAGCTCGACTAAAAAGCCGTAGGCACATCCAAGCTCGAGCCACCGATCTTCTTTTTCGATTAGAGACGCAATCCGCTTCAGCCAAGGCGCCCAATCGGGGTGGTGAATGCCATACCCTTCCTTGGGATAACCGCTGTTTTCTCCGTGGAAATAGCCGGCATCGTAAGTGCTGCGAAGACCCTCCAGCCGGGACACGTGCTCGCCAGACTTCATCGGAAGGTAATTATAACAATGTCGGAGCCGCGTGCGTGAGGGCGTGTTGCCCAAATGGTTTTCTCTGTGAAAGCTTCGTGTTCTTTGTGGCTCTGTGTTGATTCCCGTCGAACTCTTCACCACAGAGCCGCAAAGGTCACGGAGGATTCAAAGAGATCTACTCTTGGGCAACACGCCTGTGCGCACGCGCGTCAGCGGCAAGATCCTGACTCACCCATGGAACATTTACGGGAGGTTTCAAGCACGGTGAAGTTTATTTTATACCGTGCGCCGCTTGACTCCTTACCAGATCATAAATATAGTGTTCTTGGTAAGGAACCATGCCGACAAGCACACTGACCTCAAAGGGGCAAGTCACAATCCCGAAGCAGATCCGGGACCGGCTGAGCCTCAAGGTTGGCGATCGTCTTCTTTTCAGTGCAGACGACCGTGGAAATGTGATCATTCGACCGCAACGCCAGGAACCGCTGGGGACTCTGGACGGCTTACTCGGCCATCTGGCCAAGGCGCGGCCCGTCTCCATCGAAGAGATGGGAAAAGCGGTAAGACACCGAGCCGCACGCCCATACCACCGGGTCAGAACGGTATGACGATCGCCCTGGACACTAATGTCCTGATCCGGCTTCTCATCGGAGACGATTCGATCCAGGCCAAGCGCGCCAAACGCCTGCTCGAGTCGGCGTGGGAACAGGGAGAACGTTGCTTCGTCAGCGATCCTGTTTTATGTGAACTCGAGTGGGTGCTCGACAGCGCGTACGGTGCATCGCGCCACGATGTGGCGATGGCAATCCAAGAGTTGCTAAGCAACAAGATTTTCGTGGTTGAGAATGAAGGATTGGTCCAGCGAGCAGTCGATCACTACGCACGTGGAAGAGCCGACTTTTCCGACTATCTGCTGGGAGTACGAGGACAGGCAAAAGGTGCCAGAACCACCTACACGTTTGACAAAGCTCTGCGGCACGAGGAAGGCTTTACGTTGCTCTCTTGACGAAATCAGGGGACGTTCCACAAGAGGTACGCTGCCAGTATCGTCCCTACAATCGCCCCGCCATAACAGAGGACGCTGATCACTTCATTCAGATGCTTTATCTGCAATGCATCGTAGAGCGTGAAGCGAAATCGGTGGGCCCAGTGGAAGAGGGAAAGGGAGCAGAGAACGAATAAAAGAAGACGCACTAGTGGGTTTCTCACCAAAGCGAGCGTGTGTTGATAGCTAGGCGGTTCGCGCCAGCCTAATGGGAAGGCCAGGCCATACAGGAATAGAAGTACGGGTATCAGGAAGGCTGCCACCACTCCGCCGGCACTGAAGAGCGCCCAAGGAAATGGTTCGTTAGACCTTTTCGCCATTTACTCTCCTAGAAGGAACCAAGCCACAACCGTCGATATGGCCAGCCATGCCACGTAGTTGGGTGCTGCGATCAACACGTCGGGAATTCGCTTTCCCCCCAGACGCAGGGGCATCGCTTTGGGCGTCAGGTTGAACCAGGTGATGGTGTGGAAAAGCACAAAGCCGAAACTGACTGTATTCAGAGCAACCAGAAGCGGTGTTTTCAACCACTCCTGGAATTCAGCATAGGCTTCCGGTCCCTGATTCAACGCTCGGATCTGCAGCAGGGTAAGCACCACGAAGTAGGCCACGAAAATACTGGTGAGCTCTCGCAGCGTGAATTTCAGATAGGCCCAAGAGCGAATCCACCAGTAGGTAGAAATGCGACGTCGATACCACCGCGGATGGTACTCGGTGTAGGCAATACTCTGAATTGCGGATTGCGAATTGTGGATTGCGGATTTAGGAACCGTGCGTTGTTGCGTCACTTCGCTCTCCAGGGCATTAAGAAATCTTTGAACCACTCTTTTGTAGCCGTCAACTTGTACTGCTGAATGGCGCCCGCTGGATCTACGTGCTTGGGGCATACTTTGGTACATTCACCGACAAACGTGCAGTCCCAAATTCCCTCATGCTGGGAAAGAATATCGAGTCGTTCTTGGGACCCCTGGTCGCGGGAGTCCATGTTGTAGCGCTGCGCCAGCGCGATGGCCGCAGGCCCGATGAAGTGCGGGTCCAGTCCGAAGACCGGGCATGCAGCGTAGCAAATCATACAGTTGATGCACATGCTGAACTGCTTATAGGTGTCCAACTGTTCCGGGGTCTGAAGGTATTCCCCTTCCGACAGAGATTTCTCCTCCTCCCGGACGATCCAAGGTTTCACGCTCTGCAGTTTGACCATGAAATCAGTCATTTCGATGACGAGGTCTCGGACAACCGGGAAATATCGAAGTGGCTCCACACGGACAGGTCCCGGCATGTAGTGTGACAGAAAGGTGGCGCAGGTAAGTTTTGGCTCTCCGTTCACCATCATCCCGCAACTGCCGCAAACTCCCATGCGGCAGGACCACCGGTAGGAGAGAGAGCCATCCAGCTTGTCCTTGATGTAGTTGAGAGCGTCCAGAACCACCCAATCCTCACGAAAGGGCACGTCGAAGCTCTGGAACGTGGGTTCCGTCTCTTGCTCGGGACGATAGCGCGCAAGTTCCAACGTGATTGTTTCAGCCATGTCTATTTTGCTCCACGCTAGAGAAATCTGCTTGCATGGGAGATGGCGGACACCTTACGAGTAGCTTCTCCCTGGGACGATCCGCGGAAGGAAAGCCAGAATCATAGGCAGTGGCTTTAACTCTCGTCGCAACGGATCGAGGGAAAGCCCGAGAGCCTCAAGCGTAAATGCACCTAACAGGACGCTGTCACCTGTTTCGCCAAAGATGACATCCGCTACGCCTATCCGCTCTCCGTATTTGAAGAGGGCCCCCCCCTTCTTACGCACAATCCTACTTCCATCTGCCAATCGAAATTCCTGCTCGATCAGCGGCTTGATGCGAAGACTTTCCAAGATCAACGTAGGAACTACAGAGTAGATTGCTCCAGAATCGATCAAAAACTCGACTCTTTCTGTGACCTCAGGGCTGGAGGGATTTCCAACTTCAATCTCTAAAACTGTCAGTCCCATCGAAATCTCCTCCAACAAATCCTCTTGCCACCCGACTCCATTCTACCTTGGCCTCCGCACTTCGGCCCATTTGTTCGAGACTGAACATTCGATTTCAAAAACTGCCCCAACTCTTAGAAGGTGTGAAAAAATTGTCTGTGATAGCAAAATTGACAAATTGCACTCAGCGCAGAGACGCAGAGATCGCAGAGTTGACGCGGAGATAGAATTCTCTGCGAATCTCGGCGCACTCTGCGTCTCGGCGGTGATCCCATTTTTTCACACCTTCTTAGTAGTGCAGAGGTCAAAAAGCAAAGGTCGAAAGTCGAAGGTCGCAAGTCGAAAGTCGAAGCGCGGAATCTGAAGAGCGGGACTTTCGACCTTCGACCTTCGACCTGCGGTCTCGACCTTCGACTTTCGACCATGGATTCGTTATTTCCTCACCTTCCGTAAACCCGCTCCCCAGGCGGCCAACGAGTGATTGTTACCGGCAGGTACTCGACTCTTGGTGAGCCGTTCTCGTTGCGATAAATCAATGAGTGAGCCAGGAATTTTCCATCATCCCTCTTTGGAAAATCCGTGCGCTGGTGCGACCCGCGCGATTCGGTTCGCTTCAAGGCGCAGTGGATGATTGCTTCAGCCACGTCCAGCATGAAGGAGAGTTCCAGCGCTGCGGTCAATTCGGTGTTGAATGTGTGGCTGTGGTCTTCGATGATAATGTCCTGGAACCGCTCTTGTAGTTTTCCAATCTTCTCTGCCGCCTCGGCCAACGAACTACCTGACCGGTAAATCCCCGCGCCCTTCTCTACTGTCTTCTGCATCTCTTCCCGGATGGTCGCGATGCGTTCTCGGCCTCCGGTCTTGCCGAGAAACTGTTCCTGCAGCCTTCTCTTTTCGTCTTTAGCCTGTGCCAGAATGTGGTCACTGGGTTTTTTCTGCTCCGATGCAAAAACGGCCGCGGCTTTGCCCGCCCGCGCTCCAAAGACCAGGAGTTCGGTCAGGGAATTGGAACCGAGGCGGTTTGCTCCATTGATGCTGACACAAGCGACTTCGCCCGCCGCAAACAAACCTTTAAGCGATGTGGCCCCGTTGATATCGGTATGGACACCGCCCATCATGTAGTGAATCACGGGCCTCACCGGAATCAATTCCTTCACGGGATCAATGTTTTGGTATTTGAGGCACAATTCGCGGACGAAGGGAAGTTTGGTATCGATCGCCTTCTCTCCCAGGTGCCGGACGTCCAGGTGAACCACCGGGCCGTAAGGGCCTTCAATCGTTCGGCCTTTCTCCTGCTCTTTCACGAACGCCTGGGACAAACGGTCGCGCGGGCCCAACTCCATGGAACGCAGAACGGGCTTTGGCTCTGGCTTGCCCAGGTCGTAATCCTGCAGGTAGCGATAGCCATCCTTGTTGAGCAGATAGCCCCCCTCGGCACGGGCTGCTTCGGTAATCAGGATGCCAGTGAAGGGAAGTCCGGTCGGGTGATACTGAACAAATTCCATGTCCTTCAAAGGAGCGCCCGCACGAAATGCCAGCGCCATGCCGTCGCCGTTTTTGATGTTGGCATTGGTGGTGAAGGGAAAGACTTTGCCGCAGCCTCCAGTGCAAAGGATCACCGCCTTGGCGCTGATAGCCTCGATCTTTCCTGTCATCAGTTCGATGGCAACCACTCCCTGAACTCGGCCATCATCGACCAGCAGCTTGGTGACAAACCATTCGTCATACCGAGTGATGGCGCTGTACTTGAGGGAGGTTTGGAAAAGAGTGTGAAGCATGTGGAAGCCGGTCTTGTCGGCAGCGAACCAGGTTCGTTCCTTCTTCATTCCTCCGAAAGGTCGAACGGCAATATGCCCGTCGGGCTCCCGGTTCCAGGGACATCCCCAATGCTCCAAGCGCAACATTTCCTCGGGCGCTTCCCTGACGAAGGCTTCCACGGCATCCTGATCGCACATCCAGTCGCCTCCGGAAATTGTGTCGTAGGCGTGATCATCCAACGTGTCTCCCGGCTTGATGACTGCGGCGGCTCCGCCCTCGGCTGAGACCGTGTGGCTTCGCATTGGGTAAACCTTGGAGACAACGGCCACTCTGAGTTTCGGGTTGAATTCGGCAACGGCAATAGCTGCACGCAGGCCCGCCCCGCCCCCGCCGACCAAAAGGACATCATGGGAAGAAAGATCCATTGTTTTCCCTAGAGTTGGAGATAAGTGTTAATTGCGGATTTTTCCATTGCGGATTGCGGATTGCATCAATTGCGGATTGCGAATTTCGGATTGCGGATTGAGTGGACAATCAACGCACGCCTGACTCGCATTGGCAAAGATGGTCACCAGCCCGGTCAAAATTCGATTATCCTTTGCTTTAATCCTGTGTTTCCGGTAGTCCCCAGTCCGCAATCAGAAATCCGCAATCCGCAATGGAAAAATCCGCAATCCGAAATCAGCAATCCGCAATCCGGAATCCGCAACGGAAAAATTCGCAATCCGAAATTCGCAATCCGCAATCGATGCAATCCGCAATCCTCAATCCGCAATGAGCTTATACCATGTCCTTCAACCCTAACTGTAGTAACATTTGAAACCTGGTCATGAAAATCCACGAATATCAGAGCAAGAACATCCTGAGAGAATTTGGCGTCAATGTCCCCCGAGGCGCGGTGGCTTACAATTCGGATGAAGTCTATGAAATCGCACAGCGGCTCGGCCCTGTGGTGGCAGTGAAGGCCCAGATTCATGCAGGAGGTCGAGGCAAAGGTGGCGGCGTCAAAATCGCGAAGAGTGCGGAAGAAGCCGAACAAATTGGCAGATCCATGTTTGGAACAAAACTGGTCACTCATCAGACGGGCCCTCAGGGCAAAGAGGTCCAACGAGTCTTGGTGGAGGAAGGCTTAAAAATAAAAAAAGAATATTACCTGGGCATTGTCATTGACCGTTCTTCGCAGCAGGTGGCCTTCATGACGAGCAGCGAAGGTGGAGTCGACATTGAAGAAGTAGCTGCTAAGATGCCGCAGAAGATCCTGAAAGAATTCGTCGACGCCGCTGTCGGCTTTGGCGCCTATCAAGCGCGCAAGCTGGCGTTTGGGATTGGAATCCCCCCGGGGACGGTAAACAAAGCAGTCAAGTTGATGGGTGGACTGTATCGCGCAGTTGAACAAAAAGATGCGTCTTTGGCTGAGATCAATCCGTTGGTGCTGACCGACGACGGCGACCTGTACGCACTGGACGCCAAGATGAACTTCGATGACAACGCACTCTACCGTCATCCGGAGATCCTGGAGTTGCGCGATTTCTCGGAGGAAGATCCTCTGGAGATTCGCGCCTCACGCTTCGGCCTTAACTACATCAAACTGGACGGCACGGTCGGCTGCATGGTCAATGGCGCGGGGCTGGCGATGGCAACCATGGACATTATCAAGTACGCTGGCGGCAGCCCGGCAAATTTTTTGGACGTGGGCGGGGGCGCCAGTCAGGAGCAGGTCAAGAATGCTTTTCAAATCCTGCTTTCCGACTCAAACGTTAGGGCCGTGTTGATCAATATTTTTGGCGGCATTATGCGCTGCGACATTGTCGCCTCGGGCGTAGTTGAGGCCGTAAAGACGGTGGGTGTCAAGGTCCCGGTCGTTGTTCGGCTCGAGGGAACTAATGTAGAACAGGGCCGAGAAATTCTAAAAAATTCCGGGCTAAACTTCGCCGTAGCCCAAGGTATGAAAGACGCCGCCGAAAAAGTTGTGAAGTTGGCAGCGCAAGGTGCTGCGAGGAGTGGATAATTATTGGTCATCGGTCATCAGTCATCAGTCATCAGTCATCGGTCATCAGTCCAGCGAAATGTGGAATGGCGAATGCGGAATGCCGAATGAAAAGCAGAAATGAGAGGAAAAGCACATTAGAACATTCGTTAGGTTCATCGTCCAAAGGATCTTCATTCCGCATTCCGCATTCGCCATTCCGCATTTCGCTGGACCGATGACTGATGACTGATAGCTGACGGCTAATAGCTGATAGCTCAAGAACCATGTCTATTCTTGTTGATGAGAACACCCGGTTGCTCGTGCAGGGGATCACCGGCCGCGAAGGAAGCTTCCACACAGAGCAATGCGTCGCCTATGGTACCAAGGTAGTTGCCGGGGTCACGCCCGGCAAAGGAGGCCAGAAACATGAAGGCATCGCGGTTTTTAACACTGTGAGCGAAGCGGTCCAGAAAACCGGAGCAAATGTGAGCGTCATTTTCGTTCCGCCGCCCCACGCCGCCGATGCCATTATGGAGGCCATCGACGCTGAATTACCGCTGGTGGTCTGCATCACCGAGGGAATTCCTGTTTTTGACATGATTCGCGTACGCAGGTTTATGGGAGGAAAGCGCTCTCTCTTGATTGGTCCTAATTGCCCGGGCATTATTTCTCCAGGGAAGTGCAAGATCGGAATCATGCCCGGCCACATTCACAAGCCCGGAAATATCGGCGTCATCAGCCGCAGCGGCACGCTTACCTATGAGGCCGTCGATCAGCTCACGCGGTTAGGAATCGGTCAAAGCACCTGCATCGGCATTGGCGGTGATCCCATCAACGGGACGAGCTTTGCTGATGCTCTAAAACTTTTTCACGGAGATGCTGAGACGCAGGCAGTCGTACTAATTGGGGAAATTGGAGGCTCCGCCGAAGAAGAAGCAGCCGACTACATTCGCCGGGAGTTCAAAAAACCTGTCGTCGGCTTCATCGCGGGCCAAACGGCGCCTCCAGGGCGCCGCATGGGACACGCCGGTGCGATTATCGCCGGTTCCCAGGGAACGGCTGCAGGCAAAATCGCGGCGATGCGAAGTGCCGCGATCAAGGTAGTCGACAGCCCGGCCGAGATCGGAGCGGCCGTGAAGGAAGTTATTTAAGGGCGATCAGCCGGCGCGGCTTCGCCGCGCCAGGCAAGTCTTTGGCTTGCTGGGCGCCGCATAGCGGCGTCTGACTTTGGCCCGGCCTTTCAAGGCCGGGAGTCCGAGACAAAGAAAACATCTCGTCGCGTAGCGACGATTGATTCAACCCGGGCTCAATCGTCGCTACGCGACGAAATGCAGATTAATGATTCGCTCACCCGGCCTTGAAAGGCCGGGCTAAATTCAGCGGTCGCTAACGCGACTGCTGATGGCTGAAAACTGATACCTGATTGGACAACTGACAACGGACAACAGACGACTGACAAACATGGAACACACCCTCACGATCATCAAACCTGACGCGGTGAAGAAGAGAAAAATTGGCAACATCCTTTCTCGCCTGGAGGGCGAAGGCTTTCGCATTCTTGGTATGAAATTCATTCATCTGTCGCAGGCCAAGGCAGAAGGCTTCTATTACGTGCATCGCGAGCGCCCCTTTTTCCCCAGCCTGGTGAAGTTCATGACGGAAGGACCGGTACTGGTCATAGTGCTGGAAAAGGAGAACGCGGTAGCCGATCTTCGCAAGGTGATGGGTGCAACGGATCCCGCTAAAGCAGACCCGGGAACGATCAGAAAAGAGCTTGCCGAGAACATTGAACGCAACGTCATTCACGGAAGCGATTCGCCTCAGTCGGCAGAGTTCGAGATTGGGTATTTTTTCAGTAAAATGGAGTTGTTGTAGCTGGTCCGTTGTCCGTGGTCAGTTGTCCGTTGTCCGTGGTCAGTTGTAGGTGGTCCTTGGTAAGCCTCGGCGGTGGATGATTACGAGTCACGAGCGTAAGGTGATGGCACCTTGCAACTAACTGACAACGAACAACGGACAACGGACAACGGACCACTGACTTAGAGTGACTAAACCACAATGCATCCTGCGAAATTATTAATGGTTGCCGGCCTGATTCTGTTACTAATCGGCGGACTTTGGTATTTTGCAGATTACTTCGCCGGCTCGGGGCCGCTGTCGCGGCTGGGTCGCCTTCCTGGTGACATCAACATTCGGCGGGGACACTGGAATGTTTATATTCCCATCACTAGCTGCATCCTGCTGAGCATTATCTTGACATTGATCTTCTCACTGTTTCGCCGTTAAATCTTGGCGGCTCTGGCATCTGCTCAGAAAACTACCGCGATGGCGCGAAGAACACTAAGTCGATTTATGTTCTTTGACTTTCCACTTTTGGAAGTATTCATTTCATGAGCGTTGCCTATTTTTCATGCATGATTTCATTTAAGCACCTTCGTGCTCTTCGCGCAGCAAGTTGGCAACTTCTTGTTTTTCTAACAAGATTTTTCTGGCGGCTAAAAAACCGTCGACGTTCACGTCCACGACCACGACAACGTCCAGGTCCACGTCGGGCGTGCTCGTTGGCGTGCTCGTTGACGTGCTCGTGCACGTGGCCGTGGACGTCGTCGGCCTTTGGTTGCGGACCAAGGCCGGACTATGCCTTCGCGGTGAGTTTTCCTGCATGCTGCTAGATCTCTTCCCAGAATGCCGTAACGGTCGAGTCCGTCTCCGCTTCGATTCCTTTCTACAGAGAGTCCTTTACCACCCACAACACGGCTACTATTGCCGGCCGGACCTGCGCTTTGGAAAGCAAGGAGATTTTTACACCTCGCCGCAGGTTCATCCGTTCTTTGCAGAAATCCTTTCCGAACATTTTCTGCAAGTTTGGGAAAATCTGGACCAACCGCGGCCGTTTGTCCTCTTCGAATGCGGTCCGGGCGATGGCACTCTGGCTTTGCAATTGCTTAGCACCATCGGGCAGCGATTTGAGCGCTTCGCTGCGGCCGTCCGATACATTGGTTTGGAAGTAAGCCACTCGCTGGCCGAGAAGCAGCGCCAGAAGCTGGCGTCATTTCCCGCGAACATCGTTATCAGCCGTCAGCTATCAGCGGTCAGCTCTCAGCTATCAGGCGTCAGCTGTCAGCTATCAGCTACAACCCCGCCGGTTGTCGCTTGGCAGTCACAACCAATCATTGAGAAATTCTCCGCGGTAGGGCTCTCTCCGTTTGAGGGAGTTATTTTCTCCAACGAATTTTTTGATGCGCTCCCCTTTCGCCGAATCAAGCGGGGCCGCGGCCGCTGGCTGGAACAGTTCGTAGAGATTGAAACAACAGGGATCAGGACGCGATGGGAAAGCACGCGGTGGAGGCCGGACACCGACATCAGACTTCAAATCGGGGGCATCGTGGAATGGCGTGATTGCGCGGAAGATTTCTATCGGCTCGCGTCCCGCGTGTTGAAGAAAGGGATAATGCTTCACATCGATTATGGAGACAAGCGGGAAAATCTGAATCCACGAGGGACGATGCGCACCTTCTTTCGCCATCGCCTGGGCGAGGATCCGTTCGTTCACCTGGGCAAACAGGACATTACGGCAAGCGTGGATTTCTCGCATCTGATCGATTTAGGACAGCGGTATGGTTTTCGAAGCTGCCTATCGAGGCAGCGTGAATACCTGATGGAGCGAGGCATCCTGGAAAAGATTGCGCTTCGTTTTCAGAATCCGCGAGCCACTCAAGTCAAAATCTTACAGGAAAAGTTAGCGTTGAAAAATCTCATCGTCCCTGGGGGAATCAGCGATCACTTTAAGGTGTTGCTTCAGGAAAAAGGCTAGCAGGTTAGAAGGTTACGCAAGCTCTTAAGAAAAAGATGCCGGAACAGAATTTTTTTCGGGAAAAGGCCACCTGAGCGTAGGACCGGTGGGCGGGCCGAGCGTGTTATAATCGCCTCACTTACAACGCCATCGAGCGCGAGTGGCGGTTGACCAAAGTCTAACTGTAGCAGGCGATAACCCGATTTATTCAGAAATGTTCACCGCGGAGGCGCGGAGAACGCAGAGGTAACGCAGAGAGTAGGGCTGAAGCCTGGAGTATGAAGACCGGAGCATTTAACAACGGGATGTACCCTCTTGATGAGTCTTCATACTCCAAGCTTCAGCCCCGTTCTCCGCGTTATCTTTGCGCTCTTTGCGCCTCTGCGGTGAACATTCGTGAATAATCCGGGATAACGAAGGGGAACGCATGAGCGTCGAGCGTTGGCGACAGATCGACTCAATCCTCAAGGAAGCCCTCGAGCGGGAACCCCGCGACCGCGTCACCTTCCTGGACCGGGCCTGTCAGGGCGATCCGTCGCTGCGCAAGGAAGTCGACGACCTGATCCGCGCATACGAGCACGACGGCAGCTTAGTGGAAAGATCCATCGAGCCCTCATCCGAACTCATCACCGCGCCAGAGGTCGACAGGCTGGCAGGCCAAACGCTCGGGCACTACCGAGTTATGTCTCTGCTGGGTGCGGGCGGCATGGGTCAAGTCTACCTTGCCGAGGACGCGCGGCTCGGTCGCAAAGTTGCGCTCAAGGTGCTTGCCCCCAGGCTTGTCGGCGACAGCCACTCGCGCTCGCGCTTCATGCGCGAGGCCCGGCTGGCCTCTTCGGTTGATCACCCAAACATCTGTGCGATCCACGACATAGGGGAGAGCTCGGGGCGTTGTTTCATCGCGATGCAGTACGTCGAGGGCGAGACCCTCAAGCAGGTTATCGCGGAAAAGCGGCTGCCCCTCAACAAGCTGCTGCCGATCGCCCTAGAGGTGGCAGACGCGCTGGCCGCAGCTCACCAGCGCGGGATCATGCACCGCGACATCAAGCCTGGCAACATCATCGTCACGCCGCGCGGCCACGTCAAGGTGCTGGACTTCGGCCTGGCCAAGCTCCTGGAGAGCGATCCGCAGGTAACCCAGACCGAAGGCGCCGTCGGGACGCCTGCTTACATGTCTCCAGAGCAGGCGCGCGGCGAGCCGGTGGACCACCGGAGCGACATCTTCTCGCTCGGCGTGGTCCTGTACGAGATGGCTAGCGGCTCGGCGCCATTTCGCGCAAGGTCGTCGGTCGAGATAGCGCACGCGGTCATAAACCAACCGTACACGCCGGTGCGAGAGCTGAACCCTGACGTGCCGCCGGAACTGGCTGCGGTGATCGACCGCGCCCTGGCGAAATCCGCCGGCGACCGCTATCAGTCTGTAGAGGAGATGGCGGTGGACTTGCGGCGCATCACGGCGCAAGTCTCGGTTCCTAGCCAGCTAGCGCCAGCGGGCTCACGTGTACGGTCGCGCCGTTTCGTCGCTGTTGCGGCGGTCGCTGCTGTCGTCCTCGTGGCCACGGTAGGCTGGGTTTCCTGGCGGGCCGCGAACCTGGCATGGGCCAGGCGGCAGGTTCCCCGCATCGAGGAGCTTGCGCGGGCGGGAAAGTCCTTCGAGGCACATGACATTGCGGTTCGGGTTCGGGAGTACCTGCCCCGCGACTCGAGGCTGATGCGGCTGATGCCGGTAATCTCGGACACACTCTCGATCGAGACCGAGCCTGCAGCCGCTCGGGTCTACCTCAAGCGTTTCGTCGCGAGCGCCGCCGACGACCTATCGGCGCGCGAGCTTGTCGGCACCACTCCCTTCTCGGAACTCGAGATTGCACGAGGCGACTACGTGGTGAGCGTCGAGAAGGAGGGATACGTTCCCTTCGAGCGAAGCCTCTCGAGCACGGCCTTCGGAGACGTGGACTCGCCTATGCTCTCTCGTCCGATTCGGATTCGGGAGACCCTGAACCCGGTCAAGAAGACTCCAGCCGGAATGGTCTTGGTGCCGGGCGGCGAGTACCGCCTCGTCGCGTGGCGGCGGCGAACCGACGCGCTAGTAAAACTGGACAGGTACTTCATCGACAAGTTCGAGGTCTCAAACCGCGAGTACAAGGAGTTCGTCAGTGCCGGCGGTTACCTAAAACAGCAATTCTGGACGCGCCCATTTGTAAGGCAAGGCCGGACACTCTCGTGGCAGGAGGCGATGCGGGAATTGAAGGACCGCACCGGGCTACCCGGACCGCGCAGCTGGTCGAACCAGAGTTTTCCGGACGGCAAGTCGGACCATCCCGTTACAGAGATCACCTGGTACGAAGCTGCGGCGTACGCCGCATTCCACGGAAAGAGCCTTCCGACCATTTTCCAGTGGGAGAAGGCTGCACGCAATGGCGCGAGTAGTCCCTTCGGCCTCACCATGCCCTGGGGCCTGCTACGGGAAATAACGGATCCCCGCGCCAACTTCAACAGCATGGGCACGGTCCCGGTCCGCAGCCTGCAGTTTGGGATGAGTCCGTTCGGGGCTTACAACATGGCAGGTAACGCCTCCGAGTGGTGTCTGAATGAGACTTCTGAGGGAGTCATTACAAGCGGCGGTTCCTGGGGAGATCCTGCCTACGTGTTCGGCCATTACGGCACGTACCCTGCCTTCTACAGCTCCGACCGGCTCGGCTTCCGCTGCGTCTTGAACCCTTCGGGCGCGACAGGCGATCAGGGGGCGCTGCGGATCCAAATAGCCGACGAGGTGCCTCGGTATACTCCCGCGCCTGAGGCTCAGGTAAAAGCCTGGTTTGAGCACTACCGGTACGGTAAAGCGCCTCTTGATGCGCAGTTGGTTGATGTGCAGGAGACAGATGATTGGCGGCGCGAGAAAATCGCCTACACGGGGGCTGGAGGAGAGCGCGCATTGAGTTATCTCTATCTGCCGAAGCATTTTCCAAGACCCCTGCAGGTAATCCACCTGGTGCCGGCGGGCGATGTCTTCGGCCGGTTTCGCTCACTGCCGCAGTCGATCGAGACGGAGTACGGGGCGCTGATCCGATCGGGCCGAGCCGTATTTGGGGTGGTGCTGAAGGGCTTCGTCGAGCGCGACCGGCCCGCCGGCTCGGAGGCGCCTGCTGCCGATTCCGTCGAGTTCGTCGAAGATGCAGTCCGGACCGTCGTCGACATGCGTCGCGGCCTGGACTATTTGGAAACGCGCGGCGATCTGGACACGAGCCGAATCGCGTTTCTGCAGGCAAGCGCCACCGGCACACCGCTCATCCTGCCTGCCATTGAGACCCGCTACCGCTCGGTCGTGCTCTGGGGCGCTGGACTGACGAAGAACCAGGCGCAATGGCGGCGCGAGGCGAGCCCGCTTCACTTCGCGCCAAACATCCGGGCACCGAAGCTGCTCGTCCAGGGCCGCTACGACGAGACGACGCCACTGAAAACCGTAGCAGAGCCGCTCTTCCGACTGCTGCACGAGCCGAAGCGATTACTGATCTTTGAAGGGGGACACAGACCCGATCCCGAGTTCCTCATTCCGGCAGTGAACACATGGCTCGACGAAACGCTCGGGCCGGTCCGGAAGAATTAACGGCCTCGCCTACAATTCTTTGCGTGCCGCGTGGCATCCGAGTTGTTTTTCAATCTCGAGCCGCCCTGAAAAATCCACGAGCTTCATAGCCGATCCCTTTTCTCACGCACCCTGTCTGTTTTCATCCCTTTCAAGAAACCCCGAACGATGCTGATACTGTAAGACGGTCGGCTTTCCGGTTCAATAATGTTGCCGTTCTCTTACGCGTGTCACCTACACGGCGTTCTTGCTGCTTCAGCCGGCGGCCCAGCGGGGAGCGTCCGGAGGGACGATGGGTCCGACTGTCATGCTGAATTCTCTGGCTGCCTTTTGCGCGACTGTTTCCCAGAACTTCTCTGTGTACCCGAAATCACTCGCCAGTATTCGACCCCTCGTATCTACAAGGAAAAGGGCGGGAACGATGGTAACCCCCAAAGCGTCGCTCACAGGATAAGGCTCCTCCTCAAATAAAACTTGGGAAAAGCGGGTTCCCCACGTAGCCAGAAATTCGGCAGTTTCAGCCGGGCTGTCCTGCGAGATGCCGACAAGGGGAAGTTGCGGTAGCTGACTGATCAGCCTATTTAAGTAGGGAAGGGAAAACTGCGAGGTGGGACATTCAGTTTTGAAAACTGCAAACAGAACGGCCGGCGCCTGTTTGAGGAAAGCGTCCAGCGAATAATGTTCCTGGTCGTCTCCCTGCAAATCAAACTCTGGAAAGAGAGCACCGGCTTCCAGAAACGTATCCGATTTTTGTTTCAAAGTTGTTCCCCTTTTTGAATAATGCCGTCATCAGTCATTGGTCATTCGTCAGTTGTCCGTCGTAGGGGCGGCCCTGCGTGGCCGCCCGAATGCACGCGCCATCATTGGAAAACGGGCGACCACACAGGGTCGCCCGTACAGATGAAATCAATTTCTTCACACGTTCTAAGCGACGGGTCCTGCCAGAGTAAGTCGGCGATCCAAACCTTCCTCTGTCAGGTGTTGTTACTCTGGCAGGTCCCGTCGCTTACGCTCCGGGTTCTGACGGCCGGAGGGACCCGTCGCTGGCCTGGGACTGGCGGAAGCGACGGACAACGGACAGCCGACCGATGACCAATGACTGATGACCGATGACTGATGACCGATGACCAATCACTTCGCTTCTCACATCCCCCCGAGTCAACGTCTCACCGCAAACCTCTTTATTCTATCAGCAATCATTTTACTGGCGGTGATGCTGCGCGTGCACTTCCTTGATTGGGTGACCATCGACTGGGACGAAGACCTGTACCGCGCATACGCGCAAGATCTGCTGCATGGAAAGATGCTGTACCGCGATATCTGGGACCACAAGCCGCCCGCGATCTTTTACCTCTTTGCGTTGATCGAGGCAATCCATCCTTCAATCGTCTTCTTCCGGATTGTCGGGATCGCGTGGAGTATAGCCGACGGACTGTTGTTGTATGTAATCGCGCGGCGGTTGTGGAGCCTGCAGGCCGGACGGTTTGCCTTCATTGCGTGGACGGTGGCAACCTGCCCTCATTGGGGATCGCAATCCAACACGGAATTGTTTTTCACACTGTTTTCTCTACTGGCGGTTTATGTTTTTGTAAGGGTATTTCTCGCTGGCAGCGTGAATCCAGATGGCGTCCACGCGAGTGGAGCCGAATTGGAAATCGAACAGCAGAACGAAGACAGAACTCTAACTATGTTGCCTCTCCCCATCTGCTCCCCCCTTCCCCCGCTCTCCCCGTCTCCCCGCCTCGCACTCTCCCGCTCTCCCACTCTCCCCCTCCTCCCCTCTCCCACTCTCCGTGTTCCCTCGTCTCCCGCTCCATCAGCCGTGGCGCTGCTAGGCATCGGTATCGCGGCGGGCATCGCCTTTCAATTCAAACCGGTCACGGTAGCGGATCTGGCAGCGATTATTCTGACGCTGATCATTTGCCTGGGGACCGGGAAATTTCGCACGACCGGCTGGATCCTGGCTGGGTTCGTGTTTCCCAGCCTGGCGGTGCTGGTTTATTTGTCGTTCCACGGATTGGTGAAGGAATGGTTGTACGCTGTTTACTGGTATAACCTTCTTTACGTATCGGAACCGATTGCAGAAACGCTTTCCTATGGGCCCCGAAATCTGGTTGAAATGCTGCAGGAGAACTTGCCGTTCTTTGTCACTGCTGCGGCAGGACTGGTGCTGGTATTAATGAAAGAAGACCGCAAGCGGCGTTGGTTTTTTGTCCTCTGGCTATCTTTAACTTTTCTATCGGTTGCTCTGGGACTGAAATTTCTGAAGCATTATTTCTTACAGTGGCTGGCGCCGCTGTCTCTGCTGGCCGGATTTTGCCTCCATCAAACAAAACTGGGAAACTCTAGGCTGGTAAGAAATGCCATGCTCGCTCTGTTTTGCGGATGGGTTGTCAGCATCACAGTTTTGCAGGGCTTCGATCTGATAAGAAAGATCCAAAACTGGCGAACCGAAGGTTTTATCTACTACGATGTGTCTTACCGTACAGCCATGTTTGTGAACCAGCGGATGCAGGCGAAGTCCGTCTATGTATGGCGCTCTCCGTCCCTGGCGATCTATTTTTTGACCGGGAAGCGGCCGCCGACACGGTTCTTATTTTGGCGCCACCTGACGCGTCGTCCCCTTCCGCCCTGGATGGAAGAGGAATGGCGGCGCGATCTGGAGGCCGCTCCTCCCGCTGTCATTATAAACAGTGATTCATTCAACCTGCCTGCAAGCAGCGTTCCGTTCATGCAGCAGTTTATCGCACAACGTTACCGCATCGTGCGGAAGCTGGATCGGTTGACGATTTACGAATTAGGAGGGTACTGAACAAACACCGCGAAGGCGCGAAGCCCCGCGAAGCCCAATAAAAATAAAATGCATTCGTCAAGAGGTAGCGAGCGACCTCGTAATGCCACCACGGGGCTTGTCCCCGTGGAGCCGTGATTGGAAACTAACAGCTGCCGTGGCTCCTGCGCCACCACGGGGCTTGCCCCCGTGGAGCGGTGATTGAAAAACTAAGCGGTCGCGCCGGTGCGCAGTTCTGACTTTGGAATCGTTCACTGCATAGTCGGAAGTCATCGCTCCACGGGGCAAGCCCCGTGGTGGCGGGAGAGGTAAGTTGCGATACAGTTAGTTTCCAATCACAGCTCCATGGGGACAAGCCCCAAGGTGGCTTCGGTGCTGCTTCAAAATTTGACTGTTTTGTGAACCTTATGCGCACCAAGAAGAACTGGTGCTTTTGAATAAATAGATGCGCGGAGGCGACAAGTCGCAGAGAATAAACAGCCGTCGCGTTGTTAAAAACGTTTGAATTTTGATCGCCCATGCAACACCTTGCGACTGCACCAGCGCAGAGTTGCTGCAACAACGATGCGGGACGTTCCGATTTTGCGAGCCTGATCGCGATGACTCAATCTGGCGCGCCGCTCCCTTCCGGTCGCGGCTCTGTGTGGTGGCGCCAGCAAGCCGGCAGCCGCCATCATGCGCCCTTCTTTGACATGGCTTGCGTCACTCGCTTGGTTGTGGCCTTACGGTGTGCCCGTGATCGTAGACGTTGACGGCTTTATATCTTGACGGTCTGATTGGAACGGAGTTCGCCATGAATGAAAGAGTCCGTGCCGGTTACGTTCTATTGTTGGTGGCGCTTTTGCTGGTGCTCATCAACTTTTTCTGGTTGCGCGCCGATACGCGTCCCTGGATCTGGGACATGGGATTTCATACCCGTCTCGGACTGGATTATCTGGAATGGGCGCAGCATCCGTCGCTGGACAAGCTCCGTTGGGTCTACCAGGAGTCACTCTGGTATCCGCCCTTCTACCACTGGGCGGAAGCGATCAGTTTCACGATCGCAGGCCGCATGGAAGACGCCGCCGCTTTCCCCAATTTCTTTTTTCTCGGATTAATGCTCTGGGCGGTGTTTCGTATCGGCGAGCGCGTGGATGGAGTGGAAGCGGGTCTGTGGGGGGCCCTCTTCACTAGCCTATTTCCCATTCTTGTGTGGCTTTCGCGTACGCCGCTGGTGGATTTTGCACTGGTAGCGGTCGTTTGCCAGGCAATACACTTTCTGTTGGAGACAGAAAATTTCGGGTTGCGGAAGCGCTCCATTCTTTTCGGTCTGGTGTGCGGCATCGGAATGCTGGTCAAGTGGAGCTTCTTGTTCTTCCTCGCCGGCCCGATTCTTTATGTCTATTTTCAGCGACCGACGTGGAGACATCGCGTCTGCCAAACGAATATCGTACTGGCGCTCGTGACTGGCGCCGTGGTGGCTTCGATCTGGTATCTGGCCAAAGTGCATCTTCTATTGTTTGAGTATTTCCCGGAACATGCCGCGCAGGGCATTGCCGAAGGCGATCCTCCAGTATGGTCGCCCGTTTCCTGGATCTTTTACCTGCAACTGCTCTTCAGTTACCAGCTCTTCTTTCCGCTGGCGTTGCTACTGGCCCTGGGAATTTATTGGAGCTTCTATCGGGGCGAGCACGCGCACTCGCTGGCGGTCATTTGGGTCTGGTTAGGAAGTTCCTGGTTGATCCTGACATTGCTTCGCAATAAAGATCCGCGCTACACCGCTCCGCTTCTCCCCGCAGTTGCCATTTTGGCCGCAGCCGGATTGGTGCGAAGCGATCCCGTTCGAAACGCGGTCAGGCGGGCGGCGCTGGCCGTCGCGCTAGCGCAGTTTATGATCATCACTTTCAATGTGCCATTTGTTCCCGATAAAGTTTCGCTGGGAACCTTTCACCGCGGCACTTACAACTGGGAGTGGCAAATATATTCGAAGACCTATCAAGGTTTTCTCGGTCCATCGCGGGACGAAGAGTGGCCTATGGACAGTGTGCTTTCCGTGATAGCTGAGAAGGGGGGCGGCCGGCTCTTTGTGTTGCCCGACCATCCCTACTTTAGCGCCGAAGTATTTCTCTATCGCGCCCGCCTGCTGCAGAGTCCTGTAGAGGTGAGTACGCTTCGGTCCGGAAATTTCCACGGCGGCGAGAGAGATTTCCTGATCGTCAAGACCGGCGATCAAGGAGATCCGCGCACCACACAGGGAGTGCTGGCAATGACCAGCCAGGTGGAGAAGGATTCCAACATGCACCTGTTGCGGGCCTACACGCTGCCCGACGGCTCGCAAGGACTGCTGTACGCGTCGAAGAAGCTGGAGTTCTAAGCGGGGGCTATGGGCTCCAAGAAGTGCGGATTTCGGATTGTGGATTTCGGATTGTTATCGGTTGCGAACTGCACAACGTGAATATGAGATCCCTAGCATGGATTTAATCGGGCGTGTTTTTCAATCCGAAATCCGCAATCCGAAATCCGCAATCTTGGCCGGCTCCCATCACGCTCCCAACATCAAAAGCATCGGGTCCTCGATGCATTTCTTGACTGTCATCAGAAACGTCACCGCTTCTTTGCCGTCGACGATTCGGTGGTCGTAGGAGAGCGCCACGTACATCATGGGGCGGATGACGACCTGGTCGTCGATGACCATCGGACGCTTTTGTATCGTGTGCATCCCGAGGATTCCACTCTGCGGTGGATTTAGAATGGGCGTGGAGAACAGAGATCCGAAAATGCCGCCGTTGGTGATGGTGAATGTGCCACCCGTCAACTCGTCGACCGTGATCCTGCCGTCGCGCGCCTTTTTTGCAAACGACGCAATGCCGGCTTCGATTTCCGCAAAACTCATCTTATCGGCGTCGCGGATCACCGGCACGACTAAACCACGATCAGTAGCGACAGCCACTCCGATGTCGTAATAATTCCGGTAGACAATGTTCTTTCCGTCAACCGTGGCATTGAGTGGGGGGATCGTTTTGAGCGCCTCAATGCTCGCTTTTACAAAGAAAGACATCAAGCCGAGACTCACGCCGTGCTTTTCCTGAAAGGACTCTTTGTGCCGCGCGCGCAGCTCCATGACAGCGGTCATGTCGACCTCGTTGAAGGTCGTCAGGATGGCGGCCGTCTGCTGCGCATGGACCAGGCGCTCGGCGATCTTCTGTCGCAGCAGGCTCATCGGCTCAATGCGCTCGCGGTCGCTGATATCCCGCGGCGTGATTCTGTCCGCTTTAGCTTCCGTTTGTCCCTTCGAAGGCATAGGTACGGGCACTGGACGAGGCGGCGATTCTGCCTTTGTCTTTACGAAATTCAAGACATCCTCTTTGCGGACACGGCCGCCTTTCCCAGTACCCGGGACGGCGCC
>DASYPF010000200.1:0-6489 GCA_036006905.1 Acidobacteriota bacterium | reverse complement strand
AAGAATAAAGCCCAGGGCGGAGCTTGCGGAGCCCTGGGGCCAGCGATCATTTTTCCACGCCATGAGCCCGGCCCGTTTTTTGGGGCGGGCGACAGAATTGCGTAGTTCTAATGCTCGTCCTGGCGCATTGCCTTCAACAGCCTGCAGAGCGATGCCGCCAACACCCCGTGCCAGTCCGCCTAAATTAATGGCCTTCGTCCTTTGGTTGCAAAGACAATGTGATACAGCAGATTGGTGTAACTGTGCGACATATAGAGCACACAACCGGGCTGGTGGCAAATTTGCGAAAAAATTTCTGTCGCCCGCCCCAAAAAACGGGCCGGGCTGGTTTGAGCGGAGATGATCTGCTATCCCAGGGCTTCGCAAGCTCCGCCCTGGGCTCTATTCTTCCGCCCAGCCAAAAAGCGGCCGGGCTGGCCTGCTTTCGAGGACTGGGAAAATGTAAAAACTCCAGGGACCGCTTGCGCGGTCCGATTCTTGTGGGGCATTGCTGACCGGGGGAGGCGCGCTGCGCGCCACCCCCGGCTACTGCTATTGGTCCGCTTTTCGGACATCTTTCCCTCACCTACCCTCCCCGACTCCCCCCGCCAGTCTTTGCTGAACGACGGGCGGGCTGAAACCGAGTTTGGTCCCGAGGTCCCTCGAGACAGCCAGCCCCTTGTCAGATGTCCTCACTTCATGATTCAGAAGCTCCCAGAACAAATTCTGCAGCCGCCACAAATCAAGATCGATTCGGAAATCTTGAGCAATACCGAGAAAGTCTGACGCGTCTTCGGCGGCTGCTTCATCACCACCGGCTTTGTAAACCATCAGCTTCGAAAATGCCGCCCCTTCCAGCGCTTCTTTCAGCTCCGAGAGATTCACCTTATCTTCTTCGGCCGCTTCCTCCCGAAAAACGGCTGCCACAACCTCGCGAAGCTCAGAACGAGAAATTGCATTGTCATTCAGTTTGGCCGCAGCTTGCCTCAATCTCAAACTGAGCACGTATTTCGCGGCAATTCTCAAAGCCTCCGGCATCGGGATTTTGAGATCAACCAGGAGCCGCACGATCTCGCGGCTTTCTTCATAAATTTGCTGATAATGGCCGCGTGCCCGCTCGATTGCATCTTTCAGCAGCAGCCGGCCAATCTTCCTTCGCTCCTCCGTGAATAAATCTTTAAACGCAAAAGTTTCACTGCCCAATACGGAATCCATGATCTTCAACAGATTGACAGTTGAACCCTCAGCGAAACTGTGAAGCAATTTTTGTTCGATCTCTCCAAATTCTTTCAACGAGTGCCGATCCGTCACTACGCAGTGAAAGTCATATCCACCCAGATGCAACACCGCGAAAATTCCGTCCAGCTCTTCTTGCGTGACCGCAGAGCGCACAGTCACAGCTCCCACTGCCAGGGTGCGCAAGCCGGCCTCTTCGCGGCTGTATTCCTTTCGATCAAATTCAAAGCAAAAGATTTTCTGAAGGGGAGCATAATCTTCAACCAGCGAGCTGATAGCGTAGTGGGCCATGCCTTTCTTCAGGTCTGTAACCGCCGGTCTGACCAGTGCCTCGTAAACTTCGGCGCCGTCGCTGAATTGTGGTTTGTTTCCCGGAGCCTTTTGCAGGCTCGCCACCAGCTCCGGTTCCAGATCGACTCCCGCGATCTCGCGCGCCAGGTGTATCGATCGCGCTGCGTATTCGAGGACCTTGACAGTCTCAATATTGGTCAAGTCGTTAAAGAACCATCCGCAACTGGTGAACATCAATAAAGCGTGGCGCTGCAGTTCCAATAGCTTCCAGATTTTCACTTTGTTGGAGACTGTCAGGCTACACGGTGAGTGCGCCGCGAGAAAGGCTTCTCGATTTTCAGCGGAGCGGTCGAGAATGACTTCGATGTATTTATCCCGTGCTTCCCAGGGATCTTTCAGCAGCGCGGCTGCTTCGCGCTCGTACAAGATGTCGAGATTTTCTCTCAAAGCATTAAGAGACTCACGCAACGGCGCTCTCCAAAGCTGGTGATAACTCGGATTGCCGGTCTGGCAGCCGCAGTTGCCGCGCCATCGTTCGATACCATGCGCGCAGCTCCATGACGTATTCTCGTAAATCTTCACTTCCTGCTCAGGTGGATACATTTCCAGGTACTCGCCATAATTTGTGATCCGCGCCAGACGTTCCTGTTCGATCTTTTTGATCGCATAAGCCAGCGCCATGTCCCCAAATCGATGGTGATGGCCGAAAGTTTCTCCGTCGGTCGCCACATGCATCAATTGCGCGTCCTTTCGATCCGCGTCAAAGCCACCCAGCAGCCGATCCACAAATCTGTCTCCGTTTCCCAACAATCCTCCAAAACTGATGTCGCTCGAAATCGGACCGTTGTAAAAGAAAAGATCAATAGACAGCGCTTTCCTCAAATAGCACCGGTAAGCCCGGGTCGGGCCGATCTTTGCGCCCGAGACATCCACCCAATCTTTCTTGAACTGCCGCACCGCTTGGGCCTGGTGAGGCGCCAAAATGGTGAATTTGATGCCCTGCTCGGCCAGGACCTCCAGCGTAGATATGTCCACGGCCGTTTCCGGTAACCACATCCCTTCGGGCCGCCGGCGAAATCTCCATTCAAAGTCGGTTATGCCCCAGCGAACTTGTGTGACCTTGTCGCGGTGCGAGGCAAGGGGCATGATGGGATGGCTGTAGCATTGCGCCAGAGCATTGCCGTGAGCACGGCGTTCGCGGAGGCTGGAGCCGTCGGCTTCGAGAATTTGCTGGTAGATGTCGTTTCGGTGTTTTTGAAGCCACCAGAGAAGTGTGGGACCAAAATTAAAGCTGATCTTCAGGTAATTATCGACGATGTCGGCTATTCGCTGATCCGGGCCGAGGATTCTCGAAAAAGCGTTGGGAGCGTAGGATTCAGCCGCAATTTTTGCGTTCCAATCATGGAAAGGCGCTGCGGAATCTTCGACCTCGACTTCCTCCAGCCATGGGTTTTCGCGCGGCGGCTGATAGAAATGCCCATGGATACAGAGGAAGCGCATGCTTATCTGGTGTTTCAGGTTCCAAGTTTCACGTTCCACGTTTCAAGTCAGGTCCTCGAGCCTGATTCCGGTTGCGAGCAGGTCGAGAGAGGAAACTGAAATCTGGACCTGAAACCTGGAACTTGAGACCTGAAACACATCAAGCGCGCCGCTTCATGGGCGAGCGGCTGATGTCTCCCTCCGAATCGATGAAGTAGAGGAACCCTTTCTCGCGCTTCATTCCGATCTGCTTTATTTTTTCTTTTCTTCCCTTCTGCCCGGTCTTGGATCGCGAGATGTCCCCGTCCTGATCGATAAAGTAAACATAGCCCTTTTCACGTTTCACGCCCGCTCTTTCGACTTTTTCTGCCATCGCCGCCCTCCTTACGATTACAGCGAAAGTGATTCTTCTATCACTTGAAGATAAATCGGATCAATCCGTCTATTTGCTATTGGAAAAAGAATCGTACTCCAATTGCGGATGATGTGAAGTGAAATCGTATCATGAAATTTTTGGCCCGAAAAATGGCCGCGGCGCTAGTACACTGTAATAGAGGAATTAATACCGCTTATTAGGACACGGAAAACGCAGAAGACACGGAAATACGAATGTCTTTTCGGGGCACCGTGCAGTTGTTGCCAGGCTGATTGTGTCTCCGGGTGCCCCGAAAAGACATTCGCAAATCCGTGATTTCTGTGTCATCCGTGTCCCAATAAGCGGTGCCAATTTTTCTATTACAGTGTACTAGCGCCGCGACTGGACGCCCGGAAAGCGATAAACGTAAATGGAATAACCGACCCGCTCAACGGGCTTGAACCTTTCCAACCAGTCTAGGTTGGGGTCCGCTCCGGAAAAGATCAGTCTTTTAATTCCCACCAGATTGTTCACGCTGATGGCATAAATGCCGGCAGGCGGATCGGAGCTGCGAGCCATCGCCTGAGTCCACGGTTTGAAATGAATGCCGGCAGGATCGCCGTAGTACTCTGGTGGAGCGGGGCCCCAAATTGAGAGGATCACCTCCGAAACATGGTTGCCTCTCAGATACTCGACCAGCCTCTTCAGATCCTGGCCCCAATCCACATTGGAATCATCCAGGTAGTAAGGAGCATTGCTGGGACCACCGATAAACTCATTGAAGTAGGAAATGTAATGTGGCGAGGCATGCAGGACCGACACCACCAGCCAAAGCGCCAGAACCCCTCCCCACAGGCGCGCTTTGCCGCTGTTGCTGAAGCTCAAAAAAGCGCGGCCCGCCAGGACAAGCAAGAACACAGTAACCGGAATCATATAGCGTACGCCCAGATTGTCGGCAAACGCGCAGACAGCCAGAGTGAAAATTCCAGCAGGCAACAGAAGAAAAACGAAATCGCCCCCGTTGCGGCCGCTTTTCAAGAATGAAACCAAAGCTACAGCAATAACAATTATCGTGGGAATCGCGGTCTTCAGCGCCAGCGTGTAGATCGGATACCACCACACCCCTCCCTGAAAAAATTTTCCGTGAATATAGAACAGATAATTCGGAACGTGGTTCAGGTTGACCTGCTGAACTCCCTTGATATAAAGCAATAGGTCGGGTGAAAAAAAATAAAAAGCCTGCACTACTATTGAGATTCCCGCCAACACGGCGGCGCAAACCAGCAGACGCGTCCTCGCTGGAACAACGGCGGAAACTCGCCCACTCTTGTCCTTATCGTCGGGAGGGAATTTAACAAACAACAGCAGAAAAAAAACCGGCAAAAGAAATATCGCGGAGAATTTTGACGCTAGAGCAAATGCCATCCCCAGCGATGCCAGGACCAGGTGGCTTGTCTTCCCTCCCCGACAGAACAACCAGAGAAAAAACATCGCCATGACGCTAAAGCACGCCACCGGAACGTCCATAGTCACGTAATGACTGTGCGCCAGAATCGTAGGCTCCAGCGCCACCAATGCCAGCGATACCGATCCAGCCCCTGCATGACCGTGCAACCGCCATGACCACAGGAATATGAAGAAGGCCAGAAGTAACCCCATGGCTAGGGCGGGCAAACGCCCCCAGAACATGATTCGATCGGCATTCTGCTTAAAAAGAAACTGAGAACCAAAAACCTGCTGGTATTCGTTGTAATTCAAGCCCGGCTCCGGTTCCGCCGGGGGCATGGACAAATTCATGGCCAGCAGGGGCGCCGAGCACAGCAGTTTCACCAAAGGCGGGTGTTCCGGATTTAAACGAAACTCCCGTTTCTTCCAATAAGCATAGCCGGCAGGCAGGTGAATTCGCTCGTCGCTAGTCACCGTATCGCCTGTCATTTCCCAGAACGACAGCCCCGCAAAAAGTCCCAGCAGAGTAGCTGCAGTTAGAATCACACACCAGCGGGGCAAGGGACGTGTCAGTTTCGCCTCAGTTTTGCGCGGCTGTTTCTGTCTTCTGGCAGCGTCTCTTCTCTGCCTCCGATTCATAGGGCACCTTGGATTTGCCGGTGAAAGAGTATATCGCGGCAGCAATGTGGTAGGAGACGACGAAGGCATCCGAGCCCGCGAAGCCGGTGGCCAGCGTGTAGCCCCCGGCGCAGCGAAGCGGAGCCGGGGGTTAGCTCTGAGTTTTGTAGAGGGAGCCCGCAAGGCGGGCGACAGCCGAAAATTCTTCCGCAAAAAATCAATCCAAGGTGAGGCACTCCATTGCCAATCTTCAAATCCGGCATAAACGTGTGACCGTTGAAGAAGAACTTAGGGCAGCACAAAAAGTCGCGCGAGGGGCAAAAATCTTTCCAATTCTTGCTCCTGTTAACTGGTACCATAAATACATGAATACGCTTTGGCTCGTTATTCTCGTGGTTTGCGTTTACATCATCGCATACCGTTATTACAGCGCTTTTATCGCGACAAAAGTACTGGTGCTCGATGAAAAACGCGTCACGCCGGCGCACCGCTTTTACGATGGGCACAATTACTATCCCACAAACAAGTGGGTTCTCTTTGGACACCACTTCGCTGCTATTACCGGCGCTGGTCCCCTGATCGGACCCGTGCTGGCCGCCCAGTTCGGTTATCTTCCAGGACTACTGTGGCTGGTCATCGGTGTGGTCATCGGCGGGGCGGTACACGATTTTGTCGCCCTTTTTTGTTCCATTCGCCACGATGGAAAATCGCTGGCCGAGATTGCACGAAGAGAAGTCAACCCGGTAGTGGGAATGACTGCTGCCATTGCCATCCTCTTCATCATCGTCATTGCGCTTGCCGGTCTCGGCTTGGCCGTTGTCAATGCCTTAAGCGAGAGCGCTTGGGGGACATTCACGATTGGCGTCACCATTCCTATCGCATTTTTCATGGGGCTTTACATGTATCGCTTCCGCAAAGGGAAGATCGTGGAAGCCACTGTTATTGGCGTCATTTGCCTGATTCTTGCGGTAGTGTTTGGGAAGTTGATTCCTGGTTCTCCGCTCGGTCCCTGGTTCACGCTGACGCGGCACCAAGTGACGCTGGCTATGGCCATCTACGGGCTTCTGGCTTCCGTCCTTCCGGTC
>DASYPF010000199.1:0-6339 GCA_036006905.1 Acidobacteriota bacterium | reverse complement strand
TCTTCGCGGTTCAATTTTTTCACAGGTTCTAACGCTCCGGGCTCTGACGTTTTCGCCGCCGCTCTTGAATGACTCGTCGCTTTAAGCCCAGCCGAGGCGCGAGCCTGATTGCGGCGACTCAATCTGCCGCGCCGCTCCCTTCCGGTCGCGCTTCTGTGCGTGCCGACACCCGACACCCGTCACCCTTAGTGGCTCCCCTTCCCTAGCACGCCTCCACTGAATTACAATTAAAGATTTGATTAAGGGTAAAGATCCCCGTCCATGATCGAACGTATTGCCATTCGCGGAGCGCGGCAGCATAATCTGAAAAACATCGACTTGGAAATCCCTCGGGAAAAACTCACAGTAATCACCGGCTTGAGCGGTTCCGGCAAGTCCAGCCTGGCATTTGACACTATCTACGCCGAAGGGCAGCGGCGCTATATCGAATCGCTTTCCACCTACGCGCGCCAATTCCTCGAACAGATGGAGAAGCCGGACGTTGATTCCATCGAAGGCCTGTCTCCAGCCATCTCTATCGAGCAAAAAACCACTACGCGCAGTCCTCGCTCCACCGTTGGCACTATCACTGAGATTTACGACTACCTGCGGCTGCTCTTTTCTTCCGTCGGAACTCCACATTGCCCCAATTGCGGCAAACGGATTGCGCGCCAGTCGGTGGATCAGATTGTGGAAAGCATTCTGACATTGCCGCCCAACTCTCGCGTGGTAATTTATGCGCCCGTCGTTCGGGCGCGCAAAGGCGAATTCAAGAAACAATTGGAGCGTTACTTAAAACTTGGATATTTGAAGGCACGCATCGATGGCGCCGTCCGAAACCTGGAAGATGAAGTTAGTCTGGACAAGCGTAAGAACCACACCATCGAAGTCGTTGTGGACCGTTTGATGGTGAATCGAGAAGTTCGCAAGCGGCTGCAGGCCTCCGTGCAGAGCGCCATCAATCTGGCCGAAGGCCTGGTCCTGCTGTCGATCATCGACGGCGAAGAGATTCTCTACTCGGAGAAAATGGCTTGTGTGGACTGCGGCATATCGGTAGCGACGCTGGAACCGCGGTCCTTTTCGTTTAACAGCAAATTCGGTGCCTGCCCGGAATGTGAGGGGCTGGGCCGGCAGATGGCCTTGTCGCCTGAGCAGATCTTCCCCGACCTGCAGCAGCCGATCGAAAGCATCGAAGTGTCGCTGGATGATCGAGACGCCGTTTACTTTCTGCGCGAGTCGCTCAACGCCATTGCCCGCCGGCACAAGATCCCAGTCTCGACCCAATTCCACTTGCTGCCGGCAAAGGTGATAAAAGAGTTCCTGGACGGTTCTCCAGAACCGCTGACTTACTTCTATGGAGATTATCGATACAAATCGGACTTCCGCGGCGCTTCGCACTGGCTTATGGACCGCTTCCGTGACGAAGTTTCCGAAAAAAAAGTGCAAGACCTGGAGCGCCTGTTCAAGTGGGTCACTTGCCCTGCCTGCGGCGGCTCCCGGCTGAAAAAAGAAAGCATTTCGGTCAAGGTCAATGGCCGCTCCATCCATCATTACGTCTCGCTTCCCGTGGATCGCGCTCTGGAGGCGTTCCGCCAGATTCAGTTGACCGGGCGTGACGAACAGATCGCCGGATCCATATTGAAAGAGATCAGAGACCGCCTGCAATTCCTTCTGAACGTCGGCCTCTCTTACTTGTCATTGGACCGGCCTGCATCCTCGCTGTCGGGAGGCGAAGGCCAGCGAATTCGCCTGGCAGCCCAGATCGGATCGAAGATGCGGGGTGTGCTCTACGTGCTGGATGAGCCCTCTATCGGCCTGCACCCGCGCGACAACTCCCAGCTGATCGAAACTCTCCGCGAGCTGCAACAATTGGGCAACACCATCATTGTTGTCGAACATGACGAAGAAACCATTCGGAGCGCCGATTACATCGTCGATCTTGGACCGGGGGCCGGATCCCAGGGAGGAGAGGTTGTTGTGGCGGGAAATTTGCAGGATATAATTTCGCAGAGTAACTCGCTCACGGGAAAATATCTATCTGGCCAACTGGAAGTCACGGTATCGCGCACGCCAAAAATATTCGATCGCCAACAGCTGGTCTTGAGAGGCGTGCGGCATCACAACCTGAAAAATCTTGTAGTTGGATTTCCCCTGTCATGCTTTATTTCAGTCACCGGCGTCTCAGGTTCAGGGAAATCTTCATTGGTCGACGAAGTTCTTTATCGCGCGCTTTCCAGAAAACTGTACAGATCCGTCGCCGAGCCGGGCGAATATGACTCACTCGAAGGTCTAGAGCACATCGACAAGGTGATCGAGATTGACCAGTCTCCGCTGGGGCGAACACCCCGAAGTAACCCGGCAACTTACACCGGGTTATTCACATCCATCCGCGAGCTATTTGCCATGCTTCCTGAGTCGCGCCTGCGCGGCTACAAGCCGGGTCGTTTCAGTTTCAATGTGAAGGGTGGCCGCTGCGAGACCTGTCAGGGTGATGGGCTGCTCAAAATCGAAATGAATTTCCTTCCTGATGTTTACGTCACCTGCGAGGCCTGCGGCGGCATGCGTTACAACCGCGAGACTCTTTCAATCAAGTACAAAGGCTATTCCATTTCAGACGTTCTCAACCTCACCGCGCAGGATGCATTACCGGTGCTCGAAAATATTCCGACGATCAGGCAGAAACTGCAGACCCTGGTCGATGTCGGATTGGGATACGTGAAATTGGGGCAGTCAGCCACCACGCTTTCAGGAGGAGAAGCGCAGCGAGTGAAACTGGCCAAAGAACTGAGCCGCAGAGCAACAGGCCGCACACTGTATATCCTCGATGAGCCAACCACGGGATTGCACTTCGACGACATCAAGAAACTCCTTGACATACTTCATAGCTTGGTAAATCTTGGCAATACGGTCATTATCATCGAGCACAACTTGGATGTGATACGGGCCTCGGATTGGATTATCGACCTCGGTCCGGAAGGCGGTGACCGGGGGGGGTATATCGTGGTGGAAGGGCCTCCCGAAAAAGTACTGGGCTGCTCACGCTCCTATACCGGCGCGGCACTGCGCCAGGCCGTAAAGAATATGGCCGCAAATAAACGCGGATGAACGCGACATGCATTCACCACAAACGCCCAGCACCACAGCCCGGGCAAAGCCGCAACCAAAATAAAAACCGATCACGACCACGAGCACGTGCACGTCAACGTTCACGCCTACGGATACGCCGGGCACAGGCGATGACTTTTGATAGTGGGCATTTCGTACGTAGGCCTCACTTCGCTCTTTTTTGTCAGCGTCGACGTGGCCGTGGTCGTTGACGTGCACGTGCTCGTGGGCGTGGACGGCTTTAGCTGACAAGCAAATATGGTCAAGATTTCATGTCTGTGATGTTCATCCGCGTTCATTTGCGGCAAAATTGTTCATGACCAAATTCCCGCCGTTCGATTTCACCCAAGCCAAAACATATCGGCTGCGTGATCGGAAAAGCAAAGTCACCGTCAGGGACTTTTCCTCTCTTCCCACGGGTGATCGCTTCTCCGATTTTCTGCAGAGTATTCCCAATATTCTCGCCGGAAGTGATTTGCGACAAGCCGCCAGTGCTATCACCGGCGCTGTGCGGCAGCGCAAGCCAGTGATCTGGGGATTGGGAGGGCATGTTATCAAGGTCGGAATAGCGCCCATTCTAATCGACCTGATAGATCGCGGTGCGGTATCTTTGATAGCGATGAATGGCAGTGCCATGATTCACGACCTGGAAATCGCGCTGGTCGGCGCGACTTCCGAGGACGTCGCCGAGCAACTAGGACAGGGGGCGTTCGGAATGGCAGAGGAAACCGGGAGATGCTTTAATGACGCGGCGTTGCAAGCAAGTAACAGCAACATTGGCCTGGGGGAGGCGCTTGCAGATGAATTGCTGAAACTCCAACCGGCATTTCCCGACCAAAGCCTGCTCGTGCAAGGGAGGAAACGGAGCGTCCCGATCACCGGGCACGTGGCCATTGGCACCGATATCACTCACATTCATCCCACTGCAAACGGCGAAGCCCTGGGCAAAGCAACTTTCTTGGATTTTAGAGTATTCACATCAGCCGTCCAGGCGCTTCACGATGGCGGCGTCTACATCAATCTGGGATCGGCAGTCTTGCTGCCCGAAATCTTTCTCAAAGCAATTTCTGTCGTGCGCAACTGCGGGCACTCGCTGCGCGACTTCACCACCATCAACATGGATTTCATTCAACATTACCGCCCCACTCAAAATGTAATTCGCAGGCCGGTTATGCAGGGCGGCGTGGGCATCGCGCTGACCGGCCATCACGAGTTAATGTTGCCGCTGCTCGCCGCTGTTATTCGCGAAGAATTGAAATGAAAGAAGCCGGTCATCGGTCATCGGTCATCAGTCATCGGTCATCAGTCATCGGTCATCGGTCATCAGTCATCGGTCATCGGTCATCAGTCATCGGTCATCGGTCATCGGTCATCAGTCATCGGTCATCAGTTAAGAAAATCTTGCTAAAAAAGGCAAGAATTGCCAACTCTTACACTAAGGACACAAAGTAGGGACGGAGGGTGAAGCATGAAGGCAGTGACAATTTGTGGACTTCCGCACCGTCCTTTTAGCGAGATGGTCTTAACTGATGACCGATAGTGACCGATGACTGATGACCAGTGACGCCTTTGGTTGCGGTGTTCATTCGCGTTCATTCGCGGCGATACGATTTCCGACTTGCGACTTGAGGAATGAAGCATGATTGATCTTAGCAAAATACAGTATTACGAGAACATTACCGAATCAATCGGCAACACTCCGCTGATTCGTCTCAACAAAATCGGGAAAAACCTCAAGGCGATGATTTTCGCTAAGGCTGAGCATCTCAATCCCAGTGGCAGCGTAAAAGACAGGATCGGGTTAGCCATGATCGAAGAGGCCGAACGCTCCGGCAGGCTGCGTCCCGGAGGCACGATCGTCGAGGCGACAGGCGGGAACACCGGCGCATCGCTGGCATTGGTCGCCGCGTGCAAGGGATACAAGACCATCTTTACCATGCCGGACAAGATGAGCCAGGAAAAAGTGCGCATGTTGAAAGCCCTGGGATCCGAGGTAATGATCACTCCTTCGGCCGTGCCACCCGATTCGCCTGAATACTATGTAAACGCCGCCAAGCGAATTCACGAAGAAACACCCAATTCCATGTTCGCCAATCAGTTTTTCAATCCCGCCAACCCGGAGGCGCACTATCACACGACCGGTCCGGAGCTTTGGACGCAGACTGGCGGACAAATCGACTATTTTGTAGCAGGCATGGGAACGGGCGGGACGGTGAGCGGAGTGGCTCGCTATCTTAAGGAAAAAAACCCGAAGGTGCGCGTGATCGTCGCTGATCCGATTGGCTCTGTCATTAAAGATTATTTCTACACGAAGCATATCGTGAAGTCAGCTCCGTGGAAAGTTGAGGGGATTGGTGAAGATATGATTCCACCCAACCACCACTACCAGTACATCGATGAAGTGATCCAAGTGACCGATAAGGATTCTTTCATTTGTTCCAGAAGGCTTGCGCGCGAGGAAGGGTTGCTGGTCGGGGGGAGCAGTGGCACGGCCTTGGCAGCGGCCCTGAAGTTGGCACGCACCGTGACAGAACAAAAACTGATTGTTTTTCTTTTACCCGATGCCGGCGATCGATATATTTCCAAGTTCCACTCCGATGAGTGGATGAAAGAAAACCGTTTTCTGCAACCCGAAAAGGTAGAAGTCGACTATGTACTTACGCACAAGTCCAGCCGCTTGCCCGCGCTGGTCCACGTCAATCCGGACACGAAAGTAAGCGAGGTGGTGAGCTTGATGGATGAATACAACATCTCCCAGGTCCCGGTGCTGGATGGAAATCGCTGCGTGGGCAATGTCAGCGACAACAGGGTCACAAAGAGAGTATTGGAGGATCGCAGCATGCTGGGCTGTCCGGTTCGGGACCTGATGGAACCGGCGCTTCCCGAAATTGAGTCGGCAATGGCAATGGATGACGCGGTCCGCTTGCTGATGGATAAGAGTTCAGCCGTCCTGGTCAAGCGCCACGACGTGATTGTAGGAATACTAACGCGCCACGATCTGATCAGCTATCTGGCAAAGTAGCGCTGCGCAGGTCAACAAGTGGGCAGGTCATCAGTCATCGGTCAACAGTCATCGGTCATCAGTCATCAGTCATCGGTCATCAGTCATCGGTCATCAGTCATCGGTCATCAGTCATCGGTCATCACGGCCCACAGGCCATTAGGTCAGCAGGCAGTTACCCGCTTCTGCCTATAACCTGATGATCTGATGACCTGCTGACCTGCCGACTCGATGATCGATGACGGATTGACCGA
>DASYPF010000198.1:0-4289 GCA_036006905.1 Acidobacteriota bacterium | reverse complement strand
CAACCCCCAACCCCGGCCCCCCTAGATCTTTTCCAGCGCCTGCTGCAGATCCTCAATGAGATCCTCGACATCTTCAATTCCTACGGAAATCCTGACCAATCCGTCTGTAATTCCCAGGATTTCGCGCTCTTCGCTCGGGACACTGGCATGGGTCATTGTGGCTGGATGGGAAATTAACGTCTCCACTCCTCCAAGGCTTTCAGCCAAGGTACTGAGCCGGACGGAGGTAAGTACGGTTTTCGCATTTTCAAGCGAGCCGGTTTCAAAGGAGATCATGCTTCCAAAACCGTGCTGTTGTCTCTTGGCCAACTCGTGTTGAGGATGATCCTTCAGCCCCGGATAAAACACTTTCTTTACGTTTGGATGATTTTTTAGAAACGTGGCGACCACCATCCCGTTGGCGTCGTGCTGGCGCATTCGCACTGCCAGCGTTTTGGTGCCGCGCAACACCAGCCACGAATCAAACGGACTGAGAATGGCTCCAGCAGCGTTCTGAATGAAACGAAGACGCTGCTCATCTTCTGCATCCCGCACTACGACCGCGCCTCCCACGCTGTCGCTGTGGCCGTTGAGAAACTTGGTGGTGCTGTGAACGGCAAAATCCGCCCCCAATTCCAGCGGACGCTGCAGGTACGGGCTCAGGAAGGTGTTGTCCACGGCAGTCTTCAGCCGGCGGTCGCGCGCCAGCTCGGAAACTGCCGCAATATCGGTGAGCGTCATTATCGGATTCGTTGGAGTTTCGACAAAGACCAGTCGCGTGTTCGCCTTGATAGCCCGCTCGACGCATTCCAGTTGACCGGTGTCCACGAACGAAAATTCCATTCCAAAATTCTTTAAAATTCGGTCGAACAGCCGAAAGGTGCCGCCGTACATATTATGAGAGCAAACAATGTGGTCGCCTTTTTGACAGAGGGTCATCAGCGCGTTAATGGCAGCCAGGCCGGACGCAAAGGCGATCGCACCCGTTCCTCCCTCCAACCGCGCCAGGTTTTTCTCCAGAGCGCTGCGTGTTGGATTCTGCGTGCGCGCGTACTCGTAGCCCTTGTGCCTGCCCAAGCCTTCCTGCACATAAGTTGATGTCTGGTAGATCGGCGTAATGATGGCGCCGGTGGCGGGGTCGGGTTCCTGCCCTGCGTGGATGGCTTCTGTGGCAAAGCCGCGCGCCCGCAGCTTCTTTCTCTCGATTACCGATTTTTCCATTCCGGCTTCCTTCTCTCCATGAAGGCCTGAATACCTTCGCGCGCGTCTTCGAGCGCCATTAAGTCATCGAAATAAACAGATTCAATCTTCTCCAGCGTGTCCTGAAGACTGGCCGAGATCCCGATTCTGAGAGCGCGCGTGGCCACGCGTAAAACCGACCCGCTGACTGCGCAGAGTTTTTTGACCAGCGACTCGACTTCCTTCGCCAGATCCGCTTCGGGCACGACCTTATTGACCAAGCCATACTGCTGTGCACGGCGGGCGTCGAGATTATCTCCCAGCAGGAGCAATTCGGCCGTGAGGCGTGCTCCCATCAGTCGCGGGAAGTAGGTAGCCGCCAGTGGAGGAAATGCTCCGATCTTGATTTCCGGTTGCCCGAACACAGCGTTTTCGGCGGCGATCACAAAATCACAGAAGGATGCAAGTTCGCATCCTCCGCCCAGAGCCATGCCGTTGACTGCTGCGATTGTTGGGATTGATAACTCCAATAGCGTGCGAAATACGCCGTGGAATTCATCAAGCATGGTGAACACTTTCTCTTCGGTGTGATCGCCGATGTCCACACCTGCGCTAAATGCCTTCTGATCGGATGAAAAAACCAGGACCTTAATGTCAGGAGCGTCGGCGAGGCTTTCCAACGCCCGATTCAACTCACTGAGCATAGAGATGTTCAAGACGTTGAGCGGCGGGCGGGAAAGTACGAATCGGGCAACTCCGTCGGAGGTGGAGAATTTAACGTTTCGGAATTTCGTCATGGAAAATTCTCGCAAAATTGCCGTGTAGCCAGTTTTGTAACGAGAAGGAATTTATCACATAGACAGAGCGCGTACTAGGGTGGCCTAGAAAGCGAATAGGAGCCAAGGGTCGAAGGTCGAAAGTCGAAGGTCGAAAGTCAGGGTTGAAGAAGTGCAGGTGGAGTGTTTTTGGGCCCTAGATATTACTAACCGGAACAGTGCTCTTTTGGGAAAATTTCTGGGCTGACACGCGGTAACAACCGGCTACGATCACGTGCACGAGCACGTCAACGTTCAGGAAGGAAGTCCAAGAGCATCTTGCTTGTTTGACTTTCGACCTTCGACCTGCGACTTGCGACCTGAATTGGACCTGAATTGGATCGCATGAGTGAGATGCCTGATGGGAACCGATCAAGACAATCCGGTTGAGGAACTGAGACAATTTCTATCCGAGGCTCCCGAATTTGTGTGTGTTTCAGGACGTCAATTTCACCGGTTTGTTCAAGGGAGCTATCGATTGCGGTTTATGCCTGCCGGCGTGCAGTTTGAGAGCGGGCCTTTTCGCTGCCGCCTGTCGGGTACCAACTGGACGCGAAGCACCCATCGGTTTGTTGTCCGAGAGCGTAACGGCGGACCGACGGCGATAATCTTGAAGCCTTCGCGAAGAAACGAACTCTGGCTTCGGCGCCAGAGATTTCGCTGGTACTGCGAAGAACAGGCCGGCAGACGTTGGAAAGTGGTCCGCTCCGGATTTGCGCCTTCCGCCAAGGGGAGCGGAGCTTGTCTTCGAATGATTCTGCGCCGCCGAGGTTGTTGGTTCGTCGCCGTGGCTGCGGGAGAAGAGGAAGAAGTGCGCGCAGAATCGGTGCTGTCTCAGTTGTTGATTCTCTGCCGGCAATTTGAGCTTTCTCGCGGGCGGCGTGTCCATGGGGGGTTGCTCTTCGTTCCGGCCGAACTGGCAGAGACGCTAGCTCGGTTGTTGCGCGACATAGCTTTCCCTACGGAGATTTACTGTTTACCCGGATGGGTGCATTTTCGGATGCCCCAGACTCTGGCTTATCCTTTACTTTGGCCGGCAGAGTCGGTGAGAGCGGAATTGGCGGCGCTGCAAGCCAAGTTTGACTTTCCCAACGAGGTGCAGCTAGTGCACCGCGACGGGCGAGAATGTGCTTTTGAGTATCTAGGCCTGCCCTTTGCGGTTTATGAATCGGATACGGGAGTGTGGAAGTTCCCGTTGCGCGAGCATGAGAGCGGAAAAGGGAACAGCGATCTCTGGCAGAACGTTTCCACAATGGGCGGCTCAGCCAAGGTGATTGTCAGGGAAGAATTCCAACGGATCCGTTCGATGCGGAGGCCGCACGCCAGATTTCGCAGCGACTCTCTTTATCAGCTCTACGCGGAGCGGTGGCTGGAGAGTCTGATCGTACGCAACCCCAAATATCTAGATCCGGAGTTGCGGTCCGCCCCAGTCTATTCGCAGGTACCGGCGTACATCACGCGGCGGCGCGTGATTGATCTTGTGGCTGTGACCGAATCTGGAAGGCTGGTAGTCATCGAGGTCAAAGTCCAAAAAAGCCCGGATCTGCTGCTTCAAGGTTTGGCTTACTGGCGCATTGTGCAGCAGGCGCAGCAGCAGCGTGCCTTCCAGCACAACGGATACTTCCGCGACGTGGAATTAAGTGAGGAAGCGCCCTTGCTTTATTGCGTCACTCCTTTGCTTGCATTGCACGCAGAGCAGCGTCATTTTGCTAAATGGCTGCGGCCCGAGATCCCCGCGTATCTTATCGGCATCAATAACGACTGGAGGCGAGGCGTGAAAGTACTGCGAAAGGAGAAGCTCTGAAAAAAGTTTGGCCGCGGATGGACGCGGATTTTGAATTCGCGTTTATCGGCGGCTAAACCAATTCAGTGGTGAGCGTAAACAATCCCTATGACTGTGGAGTGACCTGCTGGGGTGCGATGCAGGTGGAAGTATAGAGTCCCTCTTACGTCTTATCTATCTTGTTATCGTTATTTTTGATCGAATCCTTGAAGTTGCGGATCCCTTCGCCCAAACCTTTTCCCAGTTGTGGCAGGCGTGAGGCTCCAAAGATCACGATGACGATAACCAAGATAATCATCAATTCTGGAAATCCCAGTGAACCAAACATATGGTTTTACTCCTGTTAGAACCGATGGTACGTGTTCTCACCAGATAAGTCAAATTTCAAGTAAGTCGAATGTAAGTCGAAAGTCAGAGGTCGAAGGTCGAAAGTCAATTAAAAGACGTTTGAATTTTGTTCATCGTTTTTCCAGTTCGACATGTTGAAGACCGACTACGGCCACGATCACGTCCACGCCTACGATTACCTCGCT
>DASYPF010000197.1:0-7958 GCA_036006905.1 Acidobacteriota bacterium | reverse complement strand
CAGAGCGGCTTTGGTGGTGGATCCAATAGTAGTTCGGCGGCGATCGAGTTCGCAACCAGAATTGTCTGTAAGAATCAGTGCTACGCCTTGCCAAAGCCCCCTGGAAGCGGGCTTTAACGCCGCTACGCGGCGCAAGCGAGGCGAAGCCTCGCCCAGCACGGCGAAGCTGCGCCTAGCCCAGCCGCTTTTTGGCTGGGCGGAAGAATAGAGCCCAGGGCGGAGCTTGCGAAGCCCTGGGATAGCAGATCATCTCCGCTCAAACCAGCCCGGCCCGTTTTTTGGGGCGGGCGACAGAAATTTTTTCGCAAATTTGCCACCAGTCCGGTTGTGTGCTCTCTATGTCGCACAGTTACACCAATCTGCTCTATCACATTGTCTTTGCAACCAAAGGACGAAGGCCATTAATGCCCCGCCAGCACTGGGAGCGTATCCATCAGTATTTAGGCGGACTGGCACGGGGTGTTGGCGGCATCGCTCTGCAGGTGGCAGGGGTGGATGATCATATGCACACCTTAAAGTGAGCTTTGCTGAAGAATGGGCCAGGCTGTTGAAGGCAATGGGCCAGGACGAGCATTAGAACTAGGCAATTCTGTCGCCCGCCCCAAAAAACGGGCCGGGCTCATGGCGTGGAAAAATGATCGCTGGCCCCAGGGCTGCGCAAGCTCCGCCCTGGGCTTTATTCTTGCGCCCAGCCAAAAGCGGCCGGGCTGGTCCGCTTTCGAGGACTGGGAAAATGTAGAAACTCCAAAGCGAGGCGAAGCCTCGCCTAGCCCACCTATGGCGAGCCCACCGATATGTCAGAGCCCGGAGCGTAAGCGACGGGTCCCGCAGATTGTCACGTGGGCGGGACCCGTCGCTTACGCTCCGGGCTCTGACGTGGGTGGCGCCTGTGGCCCCGGAAATGTCCAAACTTCAGAGCGAGGCGTCAGCCTCGCCGAAGCCTCGCCATAGAGAATATAATCTCGGTCCAGCGATGGTCGATTTTGGACGTTCAACGTTCGACTTTCTATGAGAGATGCTACGATGGCAAACAAAGAAGAAATGAATTGCCGCTTTGCGCTTAAGGAGACCACCACCAGTCAATACGCGCTCCTGTGCGAACCTGTCGATAAAAATCTTAGTGTTCTCGCTGATGGCCGCCTGATGCTTAAGCTGAAACCGGGAATAAGTTTCGGATATGCCGAGCAGATAGCGAAGTTCCTGCAGGAAAATGTGACTGCGGTTATCTATGTACAGAGTTAGCTATCGGCTGATATCAGCTATCAGCTATCAGCTATCAGCCCGCAGACTGTCAGCTTTAAGATTTCAACAGAAGATATTCGGAAGCTGAGAGTCGAAAACTGATGGCTGATAGCTTGGAGCTGATGGCTGATAGCTGATAGCTGATAGCTGATCTATCTCCCCGTTCGCCGGACGTATACGCCGCCGCCCGAAGTACGCAATACCAGCTTCGGTCCGCCGCCATTGATCGGTCCGCGGAGCGAGTGCTTCTCTATAGTTCCCTGGACGGTGACCGGAAAATCCACGTGGACACCGCCACCGCTGGCTTCAGCATCCAGATTAACCGCGATATTGTCTGCCAGGTTGGCCGTGACACTCCCTCCAGAAGTTGACAAACGACAGCTCCCGCGCGGTTGCTGCGTGATTGTTGCTGAGATGCTGCCGCCTGACGTGCCGGCTTGAATATCTCCCATCACTTCTTCGACCTGAATTCCTCCGCCGGATGTTTCGGCGCTGACGGTTCCCTTGGCATGTTCAATATGAATCGAGCCGCCCGAGGTATGAGCGCGCACGTCTCCTTCCACATTCCCAATGCGGATGCCTCCGCCTGAAGTCTCTACATCGGCAATACCGTTAGAGCCTTCCAGGTGGATGCTACCCCCGGAGGTTCTTCCGTAGACGGGGCCTTGAATCCGCCCGAACCTCAAACTGCCACCCGAAGTCCTACTCCTGACTTCTCCCTGGAGGTCATCTACGCCGATGGAACCGCCCGAAGTGTTCAGATCTACGTTGTAAGCATGTGGGACAGTGATGTTGAAAGAAAGCTGCAAGCGGTTCCGGCCAAAGTTTCTCCACCCGCGATAACCATATGGGAGCTTGGCGCGGACAGTAACATCGTTGCCACTCTGTGTAATTTGAAGATCCAGGTCTCTCAGGATGCTCTCCGTATCCGCCCTGTCGCCAGCGTAGACCTTGCGAATCACTTCGACATCGACCCGGCTGGGATCTCCCGTTCTGACCTGAATAGATCCCAGATCGGCGTCCACCACTAGCCGGCCGCCTGGGCGCACCTGAAATGTCTTATTTACGCTGTCTTGGATTCCTTGCCATGCCAGCTCCTCAAATGCTTTTGAGGAAATGCCGCAGGCCAGCCCGACTGTCAGCAGCACAACTCCAAGAATTAACCTCCATGGCAGTTTCATACTTCTCCTCCAGCTTTTGTGTTCAGTACGGGTTTAGACCGTGAGAAGTTCAAAAAGGTTGGGTTGCCAAGGGACGCGGGGACAGGGGGGCGCGGGATGGAGGGAGAAGAGAGAAGGGAGAAGGGGGAAGGGGGAAGAGGGAAGGGGGAAGGGAGTGGGAGAGCAGAAGAAGAATCGAGTTTCGACTTTATTGTCTCTGACTTTAAAAGCCAACTCCTTCAATTCACCCTTCTCCTCCTCCCCCACTCCCCCGCACTCTTCCCCCTTCTCCCTTCCCCTTTCTCCCTTCCCCTTTCTCCCTTCCCTTTTCTCCCTTCCCCTTTCTCCCTTCCCCTTTCTCCCTTCCCCTTGCATCCCCCATCCCTCATCCAATGTCACCGGTGCATTTCCGGCGTTTTCGGATACGGAGTGGTTTCGCCCTTACGATCCCACCACAGAATTCGGTTCAGGACTTCAAAGGGAACGTCATCCACATCGCGCCAGTTCATGGCAAGAGAGCGGCGAGCCGCCCATAGTTTCCTGCCCGTCAGGGCTTTTAGCGGCGGGTTCATTTCATCCAATGGAACTGCCGAAGTCAGGTGCCGGTACGGTGTTACATCGGCATCAGGCGTAAAAATACTGTTCATAGCGCGGGCATTCTTCAGAAAACTGGTGCGCGCCGGGATTTCGAAAATCTCCTGGATGGTGCGGATCATGGAAGTGTGGTTGTAGTTGTTGGAGTCGACCACTTTTCTGCGAACGTGGGGTCCGATGGCAAGAGCCACCGTGCGGTGTCCATCGATGTGATCGACGCCATTCTGGGCGTCATCTTCCACCACAAGGATCAAACTATTCGGCCAAAATCGGCTCCTGGAAATTGCTTCCACGACGCGTCCCAGCGCCAGATCATTATCGGCCACCATGGCGCGCGGCGTCGGCGCGTCAGGCTTGGTGCCCATGGTATGGTCGCTTACCAGCGTCATCACCGTGAGATTCGGTATGTCACCGTTCTTTTCAAGTTCGGCTAGATCGCGCAGAAAGACTTCAACGCGAATCTGGTCGGTGACGTTCAAACCGACCGGATAACGCGTGCTGATGTATTTGTCGAGTGCCGGCACGCCGCTGCGGCTGTGCGCAGCATCTTGCCATTTTCCTTCCTTATAGAGGCGCCAAAAGTAGCTCCAGCTCTGCAGCTGGGACTCATCGATGTCGACGGCGGCACTGGTGACCGGATCCCAGCGCGCCGGAAGGGAAAACTCGCCATAAATCCGTACCCCCAGCGGACGCCGAGCGCTCTGCCAAAAAAATCCCGTGGGCGCAATGGTGAGCGCATCGGTCATGTTCCATGCGTAACCGCGCGGCGAGGCGCCAAAAGCCCGCTCGACGTAGTCGCTGACAAAAGCCTGCATTAGCCAGTGATGGCCATCGAAGCTGATCGCCCCGCTGGCGTAGAAGTTGTCCAGCAGTACATAGCGCTCAACAAGCGCATGATGATTGGGTGTCACATCGCGGCCAAACATGACCAGCTTCGCGTCGCCATTGCCCTGGGAAATATCCCCGAAGACCTGGTCGTACGTGCGATTCTCTTTGATGATGAGAAACACATAGCGGATACCGAGCGATGAAAGGTTGGTCACACCTCCTGCGGGCTCAAATCTGGGGCTATTGGCGGCTTGCACTTCGCGGGTGCCGGCCTCGATTTCCGCGGGCGTAGGCGCTGGAATTTTCACCATCGACCCCTCATATTGTCTGCTATTGAATGTCCCTCTAGTATCGGCTGTATTTCCCACACCCTTAATGTTGACGACTCGCAACGCTCCTTCACTGTCGATTGCAATGGCAGAAGGAAACCAACCTGCAGGCAGAGCGCCTGCAACCGCTGGAACCGCGCCTGCAACCTTCCACTGTTTGCTGGAGGCTTTGACAACGGCAACTGCGTTGTTTCCACCGCAGGCAATATACAAGGTCGAGCCGTCGGGTGCGAATGCGGCGCCGACGGGCTGGCTCCCCAGCGTTCCCTCCGGCCAAGCCGGTATGCTCACGTCTTTGCGCGCCAGGCTGCGTGTGTCCAGTAGAGAAACAGAATCCGAGTGGCTGTTAGCAACCGCCAGTATATTTTCGTCAGGACTGAGTGCCATCCCGGAAGGCGCCAGGCCCACGAAAATCTCTTTCACGGAGAAGTCTTTCAGATCAATTACACTTACCGACCCGGTCGCCGTGGATCCCGTAATTGCGTTCGTTACTACCAGGGAGCCGCTGCTGGGCGCCTGAGTATCGCCCGCGGCCGGCCTGCGGCCGCCCCGATTGGAAACAAACAGTCGCTCCTGTTGCGAAGAAACCACGACGGCGAAGGGAGCAATTCCCACCGAAATTTCACGGCGCACCCGTCTTGATGCGACGTCGACTATGGCAACGCTGTTGTTGCGGCTGAATGCCACGTAGGCAGTCGACCCATCCTTTGAGAAGGCAATCCCCGCGGGAACGGGATGTCCGGGCAGCGCAAGGCGTTCGACTTTCCCAGGGGTTCCATTAGGAGCCAACTCTGCGATCAAAATGCTGTCGGGACCATTGCGGGTTGCCTCGCTGGCCCACAGCTTGCCGTCGCCGGGAAGGAAGGCGAGGCCCGTGTACGATGTTGAGGTAGATTTAATTTCGCCCAGCGGCTTTACCGTGAATGCATCATAGAGCAACACGCCACGCCAGTTTAAAACCGCCAGCAGCCGCCTGTCGGAGCTCAAAGCCAGATCGACTGGGCGTCCGGCAATCAACGTCTGCCCTGCACGCGGACGCAGCAGTTGGTTGGTAGGAAGCAAGTAGATACCGTCGCTCTGCTTTCCCAGCGTGGCTGTGCTTTTCAATGTTGTGAAAATGCCCGCTTGCCAAGCGCCAAGTGCAGTAGCGGAAATGATGAGGATAATCAAAAAAGTTTTTCGCATAATTCTTGAAAGCTTAGATCACACCAAAAAAAGAATCAAAGTAATAACGTGTAGTCGAAAGCCCGTAGGCTGCGCATTGGGTAGGCTCGGCCGTAGGGCCTGTAACCCAAATCCATAAAGCAACCAAATCGTCTCCGCCGGGCTTGGAACGTAAGAAAAAATCGTTTTCACCGCAGAGGCGCAAAGGACGCAGAGATTCGCAGAGATTTATAACTCTGCGTGCACTTTGCGTACTCAGCGTCTCTGCGGTGATTGCGAAATAGCGATTCTGCCCGGAGGTCGAGCAAATCAAAGGCAGATCGAAGTTTACGCGCAGGAGTGTCCGCTTGCTTACGCGCGCGGCTCGGATTTTTTCCCAGGCATCCCTCTAACTCGCCGCCGTATTGTAGCTCAAGCCCAGGGTGATAATCTTCTGAAGCAGGACCTCGTACTGCACTCCCGAATGGGCGGCTGCTTGCGCGAAGTCTTCCTTTCGCTGGATGTCAGGATTGGGATTGGCTTCCAGAAGGTAAAATCGGCCGTCGGGAGTCAGCCTGAAATCCAAGCGCACATAACCCGACAGGCTGAGAGTTCGATAGATACGCTTGGAAATCCGGCGCACCGTTCGCTCCAGCGCCGGGGTCAATTCTGCCGGCTGCGTAACCACTCCGACTTTTGTTTGATAGGCGCGACTCCATTTGACCTTACCGGTGGCGATGTTGGGCGCCCCTTCCGGCAGTTTCTGGATAAGCAACTCCCACGGGGTATAGATTTGCAGCTTCCGATTGCCGATGATCGCCACATAAATTTCCCTGCCTTCGATGTATTGCTCGGCAATGGCATGTGTCTTGATCTGCCGATGGATGAAATCGACGCGTTCAGCCAATTTTTCATCCTCATAAACGATGGATGACTGAGAGATGCCGGTGGATCCCTCCTCGATTAGCGATTTAACCAGCAGAGGGAACTTTAGGCGCTTCGGCCGCCGCACTTTTCGGTTTATGGGGAAGACGCCAAAGGCAGGCACCAAAATGCGGTGATAGCTGAGGATTTTCTTCGACAGCGCCTTGTCATGCGCCAGCGTCAACCCGCGCGGATTGCAGCCGGTATAAGGTTGGCGCATCAGTTCCAGGAAGCTGACCACATGCTGATCGTAAAGCGCGTCGCCGTGAAATTCCTCCAGCAGGTTGAACGCGACGTGCGGCTTGAGCTCGTAAAGCGCCGTTCGGATCACGCCTAAATCACTGTAGAGGGCGACCGGATGAACTTCATGGCCCATGCTCCGAAGTGCGGAAATCACGTCGTGTTCAGTCCGCCACGGCTGCATTTGTTCTTCGCTGAGGCCCTCGACTGAATCGGGGGGCACTAAACCTTCTCGAACCAGCACTACGATCCGAAGTTTTTCTCGGGGCCTGAATTTCATACGGCGATCCGATGATAGCCCGAATGTACGACATTCATTGTCTGGGCCGTCAGCATGATCATTACATCGCGCTTGGCTTCGGTTTCACGATGAGCCACACGTAATTTTAATTCCTTGCAACGATCGATCATGCTCTGAAGCACCTGATCGATGGCGTACTGATGCACGCCGGTCCCCTGCGACACTACTTCGCACACTTCCCGGCGCACGCGGCGGAGAAAGGCAGCGGCGGTGGGATGCGACCGGTGTCGTGGCTCGCGTGAAAAGATACGCTTCAGGTCGCGGTCATAAAAAGCGGGCCATTCGAAGGCGTAATGCTGCCTTTTGCGTCGATAGTGCTCGCGCAGCGTCATTTTGATTTTGGACAAGGGTTCCACTTTGCGGCGCACCCGGTTCTGGGCCGGCCTTCCAGCGATCTCTCTCATTAGACGGTCCACATATTGAAGTTTTCGAAGTGTTGGCCATCCCTGATAGCGGCGGCGCCACCGAGACCGCGGATTGAGCCAGACGGCAAACGTTTCTGCAAAATCCTCGGCAGGATGCGCCTGCGCGTACCAGGCATCCAAATGTAAAACGTGATTGCGGCTGTTGGGGTTGGGCCGGTAGGAGTCAGGATAGGGTCGCGCGAATGACCCGAATATTTCGCGCCAGCGGTGTCGAAAGTGCAGGCGGAAAGCGGTGTCCAAGGCGTGTCCGGCCTCATGCCGCAGGATGCGCATGCATTCCGAGTCGGTGCCTCCTTCGACCTGCAGCATCTGCTTCCTTTCCAGTTTAACCAGACGGGGATGCGCCAGATAAAAAGGGACGGCAAAACCCGGCACGCCGTCAGGTGCGAACCACTCCTCGGAGAGCCAGACGTGGGGCTTGAAGAGGATGCCGCGTGCATCCAGTTCTCGGTAGAGACGGCGGATCTGATCCTCAAGCGGCGTGCCTTCGATGCGAAGCCGCAAATCGCGGAGGCGCAGACCGAGTAATTCCTCATCGTTCAAGCGAGGCCACGAAGATTTCAGCTTACGTCGTGGAGTCTTCCTCATCTTCATACAGATCCTCGGTCAACGGTCATCGGTCGTTGGTCATCGGAGGGCAAAGATCAAAAGCAGAACCGCGACCGTAAGGGAGCGTGGGGAGAATGTAAGTTTTCAGGTCGAAAGTCGCAAGTCGAAAGTCGCAGGTCGACGTCGCAGGGCCTGGGAGCGCACGCATCGTGCGTGCCATTGC
>DASYPF010000196.1:0-19286 GCA_036006905.1 Acidobacteriota bacterium | reverse complement strand
ATGGGGGGATTTGACCACCGCCATGGGGCATTCGACCTATTTCCTAAATTTCTCATTTCTTTCACCTGGGAGCGCTGGGTCTCCCCTTCAAGATACTTGAGCAGCGTCGGTATATCCTTCATTCGGGCGGCATCTTCCGGAGGCAGAATGCTTTTCACTTCCTCCAACTCGGCTTCATTGGTCACCCAATCGGGCACGAGACTCACGGGCTCCATTTCATCAATCGAGCACAAGACTATGTAGCCATCGCACATCTCGCGCAGTTTGAGGCCGCCCCAGCGGTCCATCGAGTAATAGCCGTGCGTGTCCTCCAAATCCCCGAAGACCGAGTTCTTCGTATCTACTGCGAAGGGTTTCTTGTACTCCCGATAAACCTGCTCGAATGCTCCTCGAAAGGGATAGACGAACGTGAGTCGTTTCCCAAAGATGGAGGGAACGAAATACTTGGGGAGAACAAGTCGGTTCACAAAGGGAAGATATAATTGGATCATATAAATCCGTTCGAATCGCTGATACAAATACTCTCCCCCTCGGACGCCGCGAGCTTTCAGAAACAAGAAGAGGGGTTGTTTATATTGCGTGAACGCATGGTGCAGCCCCGAATACCACAATGCCTTTTGGTGCTTTCGTAGTACCTCCCGTTCGACGATTTTTCCCATTTTTTCATCGTATGCGTAACGCCTTCGCTCTTTCCGTTGAACGGCGATATCCGGAGACTGTAATTTTCGGGGATTGTAGTCGGACCCAAGCTGCAGAAATGTGAATTTCTCCTGGCCATTTGGAATGCTCTGGTTGATCTCCCAGATCGTCCGAATGATGTCCAAATACTCTTCAAAGTTCCAAGCGAAATACGACCTTCTTGAAAAGGCGATTGCTCTTTTCCGGTCGAATTTGGGAGCGTTGATTAGAGAGTCTGCTTCGCTCTGGAAATCTGAAGCGCCATATTCCCAGGCGAATATCTTGATTCCCTTGGTTCGATACAGATAAGGAATCAGTTTGTTCACAAATTCTACATCCTGCCGCTTCCAGTGCATTTCGCCAAGCAACACCACATCGTAACGATCGAACTTCTCGGCAACGAAGTGCTGCGGTTCGGAAAGGCTGGTGTCCAGATACTTCGTATAGGTCTGCAGTTCCTCGTTCGACAGCTTTCTGACGCTCGAGGTCAACGGCGTGTTGAAGGCGACATAGAGGAAAGCCAGAATGAGCAATGCAAGCAAGAGCGTTAAAAGAGCCTTAAGTAATGACTTTCCAAGCCTGGCTAAGCGGTTTATCAAGTAGAAAGCCATTGGGGTTAATCACTGTTCTTTCTCTGCTGTTTGCCCAAACTGATCGCCGCTAGAACTGAAGGGACGTAGTTTGCGGTCTCCCGCGGCAGCAGGCCTCGCGCGCTCATTTGCCAGAAGCCTTTGATTCCGCTTCGCTCCATGACGCGGAGAATCCGGTACTCTCCAGCATTGTAAGCAGCCAGTACCAGTGTCCAATCACCAAACAATTTATAAAGATCGCTCAGATATCGCGCCGCCGCACGCGTCGACTTTTCGGGATCAAAACGCTCGTCAAGGGCCCGCACCTCACAGCGCTTTCTGTTAGTACCGTTTTATGATCTCATTCACGGGAACTTTATCCAACAACAGTTGCGAGGATGCAGCCCCATATATCCACTCATTGAAGTACTTTCCCAAGTCCCTATGTGAAACTCGCTCGGCCACTAGTTGAAAATCTTTGAAATCAGCGGGCTTGTTGCGGAAATCTGAAAGGAATCTGCGAATTATTTGTTTGAACTGTTTTTCGCCGACCAACTGATGCAGGACGTACAACGACCATGCTCCTTTGGAGTAAGAGTTCCCACCAAGCTCGCTCTTACCATATTCGGCGATTGGCGTATCGAAGTTCCTCTTATCGCTCTGAACACGCTTGATGAAGGATTCTCGGTCATGGTCCATCTCGTCCTCATATGCCTCCTCACCTTCGAATTCTCGAAGCGCGATTGCCTGGAAGTACATGGCGAATGCCTCATCAAACCAGCGAGTGCGTTTAACCTCTGGCTTGACTTTCGCATTCCAACTATGCGCGACTTCGTGGTAGACCTCCAGGATACGTTTCGGGTCTCTGAAGGCTGCTGCAGTCTCGAGAACATAGTAATCGGACGCTTGCGAGCCCCAGCCATCAGGTATTTCTATGACGGTGTAGCCTTGGTAATCTTTCAACTCACCAAACATGACAGAGTACAGCGATACGGCTTTGCTGACACCATTGAGAATATTAGCTGCGGTTTTCTCATCCTCAGACAGCACATAGACTGCAAGCTGTTTCGCTTCATCCTTGAGCTGCTTGAAGTTTGCTATCGCTATATCGATCCGCCAAGTAGGAATCTTACTGCCGAAAACAAAAGTGGTCAGATCATCTTTGGTTGAGACGTTCTGTTGGGCGCCACCACAAGCCACGACGTGCCCAGCGGGGACCGTTACTGTCAGGTCATAGGTGAAAAGCGTATCAAGACCATAAGCCTTGTTGAGACTCGCGCGAGAAGCCTGTGCAAGCATTGGGTAAGCCAATGCGTCAGGGCGGAAGAGCGAATACTGTTCGCCAATGCGATCCTTCACATAGGCCCACACCTCGGCATAACCATAGATCGAGCCGGTATAGATCAGCACTAGATCTGATGCTGCGCCGGGAAGTAAGGGTTTTCGAAGTTGGATCTTGATGAGATTCACCTGTAAGTTATTGACATCAGCCTCTGTAAATCTTGTGATCGTTTGGTTGAACGTCAGCGGCGAGCCTTTATCATCGGTAACCTTTTGGACATCTAGCAGGCGGTAAAGAAGGAAAGGCACTTCGGAGAATGCCTGATGAGTCTTGTTTGTCACAGTCATTCTCGCGCCCGCTTCAACGCGTTCTTGCTTCGGGAACAGTCGTAACTGAAGGGAATAGTGCGTCACAGAAGGTAGTTCAGTCTGTGACGCGCTCGCACTCTGATTCAAGAAAATAGCTACGAAGGCAAACAGCCATATCTTTTTCATGTTTGTCACCTGTGACCAACGATATTTCTGCTTAGTTCTCATTGGCTCCGCACGGAAGTCATGCCATCGTGTTCAGGTGTCCGCTTGCTCACGCGCGCGGCTCAGTATTTTTTCACGCATCCTACTCGCAAGCCTCTCTCAGCAACGACTCAAATCGGTGGCGTAATTCGGGATCCTCCCGCAGAAGGTTTACTAGCACTGGGCGGAGTTCTGGTTCGGACGTTATTGCCGCAAGGTTGCGCCGAAGCAATTCCGGATCTTTTGACATTTCGCAGACGATTTCGTCAATCTGTCCTTCCAGAATTAGCTGTCTGACGCTGACGACCAGTTGCCTTTTCTGAATGTCGCGACCAGCGGCCAGCGCAATCGTCCAGACGGTTGCCACTAAACCCCAAACAAATATTTGTTTCGCTCGAGCACGCATCTTTTGTACCTCCGTTCGCCTCAGTAGATGTGCGAATCTGTGATTTCAATGCCTCTCCCGCTCCCGAAGATATCTGCGTTAATCCGCGTTAATCCGCGGCTAGCCTTCCGCACTTGTGAATAACCTAGGCTTACCGGTCGCGGTACCGATTTTTTCTCCCGTTCTAAGGCCGGTGAACAACTTCCCGCAGCAGATCTTCTAGCATTACGCTTTGATTGAAAATTCGCTCTTTCCAACACGGCAACAAGCGATTCAGGAGCGCCGCCTGGGCCATGCCGCTGTAATAAAAGCGCACTTCGCCCTTGCGGCCCATCAACCGGCGGGCTTCGTCAAGCTGTTGTGACCAGAAACGCTCGCGCGTGGCGTAGTGCTTAAAATTAGGATCAGCCGTCAGGGACGAGAGAGATTTATAACCGGGCGTTGTCGCTGCTAAGCGACCAATAGAGAGTTCGGCATATTTGGCAAGCCCCTCCAACCATTCGCGTTGTCGTTCATAAATCACTAAACTATTGTCGAACGTAGGCGCCGCTCGACGCTTGTCTCGCTCAGCCAGGAAAGCACCAGCCAATTCCGCTGCCTTGTCGACCGACGCTGCACGTACCGCTTTTACGAGCAGATTCATTTCTTGCTGCCAGGCATTGTTCAAAGCTGAATCATCCCAACGATACTTTGCCTGTAAGCGATTAATGTTTTCAGCCTCCTCCAGGCGGGATGGTGCTAGCATTCCCTGAAAACAATGGAAGGCCTCGTGTTCAACAGCGCCGATGTACGTATCAGTCTCACCCATCAAAAGTTTCCAGACCACCGGGTAGGGGAAAACTGCTCTCAATCCAGAAGGAAGCTGCTTCCGAAATCCGGCATAAAAGGAAATTTCTGCGTACTCCCTGGTCTCCATGGTAGCAACCCAGCGCTGGCCAACGAGCACAGTAAAGTTTTCCGGCGTGATCTTCGGATCAGGTAATGGCTGACGATAATAGGCCTGGCCCTGAAAGGTGTCGTCTGGGACTAATTGCCACGGGCCACCGCGCATTACTCGTTGCGGCATCTTGATCCATCCGGCGGGAGGATCGGCATAACCGATAAGGAAAGCATATTTTTCGTTGTAGACAATAACTGGAATATCTTTTTGCCCCCAGCCTGGCCAAACTTTATCGCCCAAAGCTTGCCGCAAGTGGAACACCTCAGCCAGACGCGCCTTTTCCAGCGTGGAGAGGTGGTCCACCACCTGTGAATGAGTCGGCAGAGCACGATTGATCAGAGCAGAAATGCTCACAGCAGCAACACATAACAGCACGAACCCTATTGCAACGTACCGCCCAACGCGACGGATCGACTTTCTCATGAACTTAACCCGTACCAGGTTTCATCAATGCGGAAGCTGCCCAGCCGACCACGAGCACGCTCACGAACCTACTGTGGTCGTAAGGCAACAACCAAAGGCGTGAGCTAGCCACGTCAAGGGCGCATGATCGGCGGTGGTGGGCTTGGTGTCGGCACCCACAGAACCGCGACCAGAAGGGAGCGGCGCGCCAGACTGAGTCGTCGCGATCAGGCTCGCAAAATCGGAACCTGCTGCATCGCTGTTGCGGCAACTCTGCGCTGGTGTAGTCGCAAAGTGCTACATCGGCGCGCCGCTTCCTTCCGGTCGCGGCTCTGTGGCTGCCTCTTCAACGCTGCCGCACACTGTCCCGAATTGCGTGAGTGTATTCTTCACGCTTCCTTTGCTTGACAGCAGAATCTAATCGGATTCTGTCTGAGGCGCTTTTTCTTCCCCTCGAGCATCCAAAACCGAGTCTTCCAGCTGGCACGCACGGGGAAAGAGGATATTGTTTTCCAGGTGGATGTGCGTGTGCAGATCCTGCTCGAACGCCCGCAGCGACTCCAACAAAGCCCGATAGGTGGCACAACCATCGGCAGGCACGGCGTAATCCCCCGTTGTGGCTCGGATCCTACGCAATGCTTGTCCAGCATTGTCGTGCTCCTGAGTCATCATTTGCACCGGGTTGCGCACCGTGCCAAAACATGGCCTCGGCAGAACCGCCGTGCGATCAGCCGCACTCTCCAGGAGAGCAATGTAGGGAAACAATATCTCCTCTTCCTTCCGCATGTGATGAGTCAACTCCAAAGCGAGATCACGAAGCAGTGCCTGAAAATCGCGCAACTCCGGGTGGCGTGCTAGGTGAGCTGAACGGACCTCGTACAGCAGCCTTTCCAGCCGTGGCAGCTCTTGCCTGACAAAGGCGTGGTGCTTGTTGACGATGTAGGTGGCCAGATCCGAAAGCCGCCTTTTCTGCCAGTCATCCGCCTCGCGCGTTTCCCTGGATGATGGAGCTGCCCGCTCCAGTTGACTCACAACCTCCTCGAGTGTCACACCAGCGCCGGCGCAAGCTTCCTTCAGTGTTTTTTGCCCGCCACAACAATAGTCGATCCCCAGTTTCTCAAAAACTCCAGGCGCGGCACATATTTCTATCGCCAGGTCACTTACGGTTCTTTTTTCGTTTATGTTCATCCCATACTCCCAGTGGTCTGAGACACGCCGGCCAATTCCTCCTCCGCTACTCCCGCTCCACGACAAAAGGCGCACTGGCCGGACCCGGGAGGCCCGCAGTAGGCGCACATCCCTCCTAGACCGGTTGTTGCATTTTCCGCGTTGAAACTCAAATAGCCCAAGCAGCCCCGGCCGGAACAATACTCACAGCGGCCCGAACCATGGCACTCAGAGCAGCTCTTCATGGCACACCTCCGTTACCTGGTCTCTTGCACGCAAGGGGTGTGCCGCTTCGCGATCTCGAGAAAACCGAGAGTTTAGAAACTATTTGTCACAAGGTGAGATCAAGCGTGGGGCATTTGCCGCGCTGATAGGGAAGCGGTGGGGCAAATCCCCTGGCAATATCGGGCCGCGGGTGAACGCGAAGGGACGCAAATCCAAATTGAAGTTTGGTCCAATGTCTTATGCCAAAACCGGCGCGCCCACTTCCCTCGACGAATGAGTGTTCACACCAGCGGGGTCAGATCATCCCCCCACGGTTCCATCATGACACTGGGTGCACTTGCCCATCTCGCGGGCGGGGACGCCAAAATCGACCGGATGACGGAATTGAAGTCCTTCAGCATTGGTTTCAACGGCCTCACGCGGACCCTGCACGACAATTTCATGGCATAGGGTGCATTCGTTGGAGATAGCCTTTCCCTGGGCATCCAAGTGTAGTCCGTCGTGACAGCGGAAACACCCATCCGAGAAGAAGTGGCCGATGTTGTCCGGGTAAGAGCGCCAGTCCGCCTTCATTTCAGGGAAGAAATTTTGCCGATACAGAGTTGCCAGAGTGTCGGCCGCGTGATCAAGCTTCTTCCGTTGATTTTTAAAAGTGTCAGGATGCTGGTCACGATAGTAAGCCAGGAATTTCTCGCGAATCGTCGCCACAGCCTGATCCTGAGTTGTGTAACCTGGTGCCGCCAGAAGCTCCACGCCCTTCGCCTTCACACCGGGCAGGGCGGGGTCGATGTGGCCGCGTGCCATCGCTTCATCGATAGCCAGAATGGGCGCCTTGAACTGATGAGCAGGTCGGCTATGACAATCCACACAAGTGATTTCACGTATCGGGTATCGGGACAACTCTTTATCAGACAGATTTTCGTCAGTGGATCGGTAGATCGTTTCTTTCCCGTCTTCCGTGACGACTCTGACCCAGGGAATCTTCTGCAATCGGTGATCCGTGGCTATATAGGAGACTTTGGGACTGATCTTCATATGCCAGTGGATACCTTCGCCTTCTCCACCGAAGCGGTACATACCACCGACTCTCACGTTCATTTTGACTATCCAATGCTGGTTGTCATTGGCGGTGATGTAGTGCGAATAGTCTCGGTGCAGCTTACCCCAGAACTTCCGCTCCCAGTGGCAACCGGTGCAATTTTCTCGCAACGGCTGCATCACATGAATGGGGGTGGGGATAGGCCTTGGGTATTTGTGGCTGGCCAGAAGATAGAGCTCTTTGAAACCGTAAAGCTTAGCCTTGACGTACTGGGCAGGTGTTTTCCCCACATGGCAGTCGCCGCATTTAACTTCAGCATGCGGGGAAATCTGATGTGTCACCCGCTCCGGCGCCATCACCGAGTGGCAAGTAGAACCACAGAAAGCGCTCGACTCGGTGAATTGGTATGCGTGATAGCTGCCCACGCTGGTTCCGATCAGAAGCAGCAGCAGGAGAAGCACGCACCCGTAGAATACCTTTCGCGTGGCGGGCTGGTTCAGATCAATTCGAAAATACCGTGGGAGCAGGTCAGGCGCGCTCTTATATCGTCTCCGCCTTTCGCGGAGCAGTCCTATTATCAAAAGAACGATCCCAAGATAGCAGATCGCGGGTGAGACGATCCACGCAAAAATCGAGAGAGAAGGACTTGGTTCCCGAGTGCTAATTGCTATTGCTCCGAGAATCGCGGCACCAAGGAGACCGAACACTGCAAGGAAAATTCCCAGGAGGCTGAGGAAATTGAAAATCAAAGGTCTTGTCTGATTGGCCATAGTGTCTATTTATGTCAGATGTTGATAGTGATGGCCAACTCCTTATCGAGCGCACGCGTGTATGCCTTCCACATCTTTTTTACCCTCCCCCGACGACACTTTTGCCCCAATTGTTTTTTATATCCTGCCGGCAAAATTTCACCGAGCAAGCTTTAGTTGGAACTAATGAGTTCTTTTGACACTTCCGATTGTTGCTGGGCCGCATCCGCCGGACTGGCTGCACGAAGGTGGGGCATCGCCGCCATGTATTCGTAAAATCGCCATCGCTCGTTCAAATCCTGTTGGCTCAGTTCCAGCAACCTTTTTGCCTCTTCTGGGTTGCTTTTTGTGAGCATTTTGAAACGATTTTCGCCGTAGGCATAATCCTGGAACGGGATTTTGGGAGCCTGCGAGTCGAGTTGGAGTGGATTCTTACCTTGTCGCACCAGTTCCGGATTGTAGCGGAACAGCGGCCAGTAGCCCGAAAGGACCGCTCTTTTCTGGTCCTGCAGCGCTGTGGCCATGTTAATGCCATGGGCGATGCAGTGAGCGTAGGCGATGATGAGGGACGGCCCGTCGTACGCTTCCGCTTCAAGAAAAACCCGCAGCGTGTGCTCGTCTTTAGCGCCCATGGCGACGCTGGCCACATAAACGCTCCCGTAATTGATGGCCATCATGGCGAGGTCTTTCTTTCGCAGCGGCTTTCCCGCTGTGGCAAATTTCGCCACTGCTGCGCGAGGTGTCGCTTTGGACATCTGGCCGCCGGTGTTGGAGTAGACTTCCGTGTCCAGCACCAGAACGTTGACGTTTTTGCCCGATGCCAGGACGTGATCGAGCCCGCCAAAGCCGATGTCATAGGCCCAGCCATCGCCGCCTACGATCCAGACGCTTTTCTTCACCAGCGTGTCTGCGATGCTGAGAAGATGAACCGCTTCAGGTGAATCCATCACCTTGAGTTTCTTCTTGAGGACTTCAACGCGGTCGCGCTGTTCATAGATATCCGCCTCATCTTTTGGCACCGCCTCAAGGATCTCCCGTACCAGTTCGCTGCCAAGCTCAGTCTCCAGTTTCTTCAGCAGCTCTCTGGCGAATTCGGCCTGTTTGTCGATCGATAGCCGGAATCCCAGGCCGAACTCGGCGTTGTCCTCGAAGAGAGAATTCGACCACGCCGGCCCGCGTCCTTCTGCATTTTTTGTCCAGGGTGTGGTGGGAAGATTCCCGCCGAATATGGAAGAACAACCCGTGGCATTGGCAACGACGGCTCGATCGCCAAAGAGCTGGGTCATCAGTTTCAGGTAAGGAGTCTCGCCGCAGCCGGCGCAAGCGCCCGAAAACTCAAAGAGCGGCTGGAGGACCTGACTCTGCTTGATGGTGCCACGCCGGATGCGGCCCCGGTCGAGTTCCGGCAACCGCAGAAAGAAGTCCCAATTCTTGCTTTCTTCGCTGCGCAAGAGGGCCTGCGGCTGCATGTAAAGCGCCTTCCGTTCGACTTGCGCTTTGCTTTTGGCGGGACAAACATCGATGCAAATGGCGCAGCCCGTGCAGTCCTCGGGCGCGACTTGAATGGTGTAATTGAGCCCCTCCCACTCTCGGTCGCGCGCGCCAGTGGATTTAAACGAGGCGGGCGCGCTCTGCAATTCCCCGGGCTGGTACACCTTGATCCGAATTGCCGAGTGCGGACAAACCATAGCGCACTTTCCGCACTGGATACAGGCCTCGGCATCCCAAACCGGAATCTCCTGAGCGATGTTTCGTTTCTCCCAGCGTGTTGTCCCGGCCGGGTAAGTGCCATCGGCCGGCAAAGCGCTCACCGGAAGCTCGTCGCCGCGACCCGCGATCATGACGGCTGTGACATGCTTTATGAACTCGGGCGCTTCTTCTGGTACCGGCGGAGGCATCGTCGCGCTGCTGGTGACAGTCTCGGGCACCTTCACTTCGGAAAGAAGCGCCAGCGTTCGGTCCACTGCCTCAAAGTTCGTGCGTACTATTTCCCGGCCTTTACTGCCGTAGCTTTTTTCAATGGATTTCTTGATGGCAGTGATGGCTTCTTCTTTGGGCAGAATAGCGGAGAGAGCAAAGAAACAGGTTTGCATGATGGTATTAATACGGCCTCCCAAACCACTCTCTTTGGCCACTCGGTAGGCATCAATCACGAAGAAACGGAGTTTCTTGCCGATGATTTGTGCCTGTACCGGTGGCGGCATTTTTCCCCACACCTCATCCGGACCGTACGGACTGTTCAGCAGGAAAGTTCCGCCGTCAACGATGTGCTTGAGCACCTCGTACTTCTCGAGAAAGATAAATTGATGACAACCGATAAAATTGGCTTGGTCCACCAGGTAAGTTGAACGAATGGGGCGCGGCCCGAATCGGAGATGCGAAACGGTTACCGATCCGGATTTCTTGGAATCATAAACGAAGTAACCTTGAGCGTAGCTGCCTGTCGTTTCGCCGATTATTTTTACGGAATTCTTGTTGGCGCTCACCGTTCCGTCAGCGCCCAAACCATAGAACATCGCACGCAACACGCCCTCAGACTCCGTAGAGAAACTCGGATCGTACTCGATGCTGGTATGGCCGAGATCGTCGCGTATTCCGACCGTGAAATGTCTCTTGGGATAGCACTTGGACATCTCATCAAAGATGCCCTTGATCATTGCAGGTGTGAATTCTTTCGATGACAGGCCGTATCGCCCGCCGCTGACGCGCGGCAGTACTCTGAATAACCCTTCTTCAGCCTTTTCCACTAAGGAATTGACGACATCCAAATAAAGCGGCTCACCGGCGCTTCCCGGCTCTTTGGTGCGATCCAGCACAGCAATCACCTTTACGGTCCTTGGAAGCACGTCGATAAACCGCGGCATGGAGAAAGGCCGATATAACCGGACTTTCACTACTCCCACTTTTTCGCCGCGCTGAGCAAGGTAATCAACCGTTTCGTGCACCGCCTCTGCGCCCGAGCCCATGATCACGATGACGCGCTCTGCATCGGACGGGCCGTGGTAGTCAAACAGACGGTACCGGCGTCCAGTGAACCCCGCAAATTTGTCCATGCCGGCTTGCACGATTTGCGGACAAGCGCTGTAGTAACGATTTGCAGCCTCGCGTGCCTGAAAAAATACATCGGGATTTTGGGCTGTGCCCCGCACTACCGGATGCTCGGGGGAAAGGGCGCGACTCCGATGCGCCAGGACCCATTGATCGCTGATCATTTCCCGGATCACTTCGTCGCTGACTGCCTCGATCGTCGAGATCTCATGAGAAGTACGAAATCCGTCGAAGAAGTGGAGGAAGGGCACGCGCGCCTGTAGTGTTGCAGCCTGCGCAATCAGCGCAAAATCCATCGCTTCCTGAACGGAGGCAGACGCCAACATGGCAAAACCAGTGGGGCGTGCTGCCATGACGTCGCTGTGGTCTCCAAAAATGGACAGAGCCTGCGTGGCTACAGAACGGGCGGCAACATGGAAAACCGTGGGGGTTAGCTCTCCGGCGATCTTATACATGTTCGGGATCATCAACAGCAACCCCTGCGATGCCGTAAATGTAGTGGCCAGCGCGCCCGTCTGCAGAGCGCCGTGTATCGTTCCAGCAGCGCCCGCTTCGCTCTGCATCTCCTGAACCAACGGAACTGTTCCCCAAATGTTTCGGTGTCCGAAAGCAGACCACTGGTCGGCCCACTCGCCCATCGACGAAGAAGGCGTGATGGGATAGATCGCGATTACCTCGTTCGTTTTGTACGCGATCCGGGCTGCCGCCTCGTTGCCGTCAATGATCGTTTCACGAGCCATATTAATGCCTGCATCTCCGTCCGCAGTTGCCAAAACGTAAACAGAATCGAGCAACGAATCTTGATCTACAGGATTCCGCTCGTATTGGAAAGCGCCGGCGACGGGTTCGGTCTCTCTCTGAGCGTGTCACTCGGTGCCGGATGAAGCTTTCGGCCGGTGTTGAGAGTTGGAACCCATCGCCGCAAGGCGTCGAAAGGATCAGTGGACAGGAATCTCCCTGGGTTGAGGCTTTGTGCCGGCCGGACGCGGTATCCGAATCTCCAACACTCCGTCCTCGAACTTGGCCACGACCTTTCCGATTTCAACTTCAAAAGGTACGGGAATACGCCGATAGAATTTCCCAAAAGCGCGCTCCAGACGGTAGAAGTCGTCCTCCTTGGCTTCGTTTTGCGTCTTGGCTTCGCCCTTGAGAATCAAGTCGCCATCTTCAAAGGAGACATGAACGTCTTCCTTTTTTATCCCCGGTAAATCCGCCTTGATAATGAGGCTGTTGCTTTTCTCGTAGATATCCACGCGCGGGTACCAGGCGGTTGAGGTCTTAAACGGATGGTGAGGATATTTCCGAAAAAGCGGAAAGCCTGAGCCAAAGAAGCGGAAGAATTCTTCCTGCAGTTCATCCAGGCTCTCGTAGGGATCAAAGCGATGCACCTGCTCCCGCGCTTTCTCGGGAGCTGTAATCGTGGTTGTCATATTTGCCTCCTTCCGTGATCGCGTCTCGGAGAGCGGAAGCCATATTAGCCTCCTTTCCTGTTCACGCTTCCGAAACGGAAGTATTTTCGAACACGGTTAACATCTTCGAAGCAAGCGATGTGCCAAGGCAATGCTCACGAAGCGGCGAACGGCTTGGTCAAAAAGCGGGGGCATTTACCGAGTTGCTGGGTGTAATTCCCCGGCAAGAGATGAAGCAAGTCATCAGTCATCAAGCTAAAACGGGCTGCTGGTAGTTGACGTGGAAGGGAGGGTGCTTTCCAAAGCGCGCCAAGCTTGCTTCAATCCTCGCCGGGCGGCCCCAGTCACTCCAGTCGACATCCGCCATTTCCAGGATGAGAGCCTTTTCGACTGCACGCTGAAGGATGTCACGCGAAAAGTTGGTTAACTCGAGATTTCGGTAGATATCATGCTTCTTTAACGCCCACACCGCCACGCAGGATGCGTGCGCTCCCAGGCTCTCTTCATCGCTTGAAGTGGTCCGCAATTTGCTAACAGAGCTATTGGAAGAGGAGGCCCTATGAACTTGAACACGATAGTGGTAGCAACGGATTTCTCAGAGGCTTCACTGATTGCCGCGGAAACAGCCTTCAGATTAGCATTAGAAAGTCACGCCGTGGTCTATTTGCTGCATGTGGTCGAATATCCAGTTCCGACGGATCCATTCGTTGGAGTAGTGGTACCATCACTAGGACAGCTATACAGCGAAGAGATGGAGCGGCTGCAGTCTTTGATCCCTCACAACTTAAAGGGACGCCTGATAATCAAGTGGGTTGTCTTGGCCGGCTCACCCGCAAAAATGATTGCGCGCTTCGCTGACCAAGAGGACGCTGATTTGATTGTTGTTGGAACCCATGGACGCAAGGGACTTTCCCGGATGCTGATGGGCAGCACGGCTGAAAGTTTGCTTCGCGAAGCTCCTTGCCAGGTATTGGTAGTCAAGCAAAAGGCGGAATCAAAAGCAAACTTGCCGAACGCGAGAAGAAAAAAAGCATCCTGAAGAAAGGGATCATACTTATGTCTATCGACACACTGAAAAGAACGATCAATTGCCTCCTCATTATTTTGGTCGGAGTAGCGGCAACGCAAGTTTTCGCCTCCGATCAGAAAACCCCGGGAGAGGAGCTCTACAAAACGAAGTGCGCCTCCTGCCATGGCGCCGATGGAAAAGGGGAGACAAAAGTGGGAAAGCTCATGCAGACCCCAGACCTCACGAAGACCCCCTGGAAGCATGGATCTTCCCAGGCGGATGCGGAAAAGATTGTGCGCGAGGGCTGGAAGAAGATGCCCAAGTACGAAGGTAAACTTGACTCCAAGCAAATTGCCGCTGTTACCCGGTACCTGAGGAAGTTGGCGGGACTGGAGAAGTAAAAAACGCGATGAGGATTTTCACCCACCCGCTGGGCCTTAGCACCCAATATCGAGCCTGGGAGGGCACGTTCTAGCGTGCCATTGTGTTCGTGAAGGAAGCACGCAGAATGCGTGCGCTCCCAGGCCCTCGCGACCGGTCCACGGCAACACAGAAAATGCGAGTTCCAGAATGAGCAGATTGAGCTCCAGACGCCGACTGAACATTGGCCCACGAATTGCTCTAGCTATTTGCGGAATCTAAAAAGAGGCGCGGGATGTTCAAAAACAGATCCAACCGGCTACTGATCCTGGCGCTCATGATTTCCATTGCGGGCGCCCTCTGCGTGGCGCTCGCTCAAAAGCAACCGGCGGCCAAGGAACCTGCATCGGTCGCCTGGAAAGCGCCCCTTCAAGGTAAAGCGGATGATTACGTGGGCCTCGACGTGTGTGCCGCCTGTCATCAAGATCAGGCAGAGCAGTTTGCCAAGACCGTCCATGCCCGGGCGGACGTGGCGGGCGTGAAGTTCGGCGCCGGGTGCGAATCCTGTCACGGTCCGGGCAAAGCCCATTCCGAAGCAGAGGGTGAAGCTGCCGATGACCCGGTCAAGAAAGAACAGGGCAAGAAACTGATTTTCGCCTTTCATGGCAAGCCGGCGCAAAACGCCGACCAGTGCCTGCGCTGTCACGGGACGAGCAAAGACCAGGACTTCTTTAAGCGCTCGGAGCACAAGCTGCACGGCGTCTCCTGCGAGCAGTGTCACGCTCCTCACCTGGTGGTGACTAAGAGCGCCGCGCAACCGGAGCGGAAGGAACGCTCCCTATCGCAGTCGCACTTCTTTTCAGCGCCTCGCTTACCGGAAGAGCAGCGCTGGCTTCGTGAGAGTCTGCTCCGAAAGCCTCAAGTCGAGCTTTGCGGTAGTTGCCATCGCACCATTCAGGCGCAGTTTGCGCTGCCCGCGCATCATCGGGTTCCCGAAGGTTTGATGAAATGCACCGATTGCCACAATGCCCACGGGAGTCCAAACAGACCGCAGTTGAGAAAAACAAACTGGGAGGTCTGTGTCACTTGTCATGTTGAAAAGCGAGGTCCGTTTGTGTTTGAGCACGCAGCGGTCAAGGTGGAGGGCTGCGTCGCATGCCACAGCCCTCACGGCACCGTTACGCGCCATATGCTCCTGCGGCGAGAAGGGCGATTCTTGTGCTTGCAGTGCCATGTAGATCCGTTCGCCGCCAATGTTCCGCACGGACGTCTGGGCTTCCCGACACGCGGGGAATGCGTCCGCTGCCATGCGAGCATCCACGGTTCTAACTCTAGTGAGTTTTTCCTCCAATGAGGCCCATCGTGATTTGGCAAATCCCGTTTTTCTTTGCGCTGCTAGCTCGTGAGATCTCACCGTTTTCCCGGCTTGTTCGCCGCGTTAACTGGGTGGTGGCGTTGGTTTTGGTTGCGCTGGTGGTGTTCAGCCCCGAGCTGCAGGCCCAGGATCAGCCGCAGACCTGGGGTGATTTTCAACTGCAGGGATCCGTGACTTCCGGTTACCGTTTCGCAGACATTCATGGCCGCAAGCAAAAGTTTCTGGAACTCTTTAATCTGCAGGAAGGGTTTCGGCTGATGGACTTGAGTTTATTTGGGCAGCCCAAAGAAGGCGCCGTTTCTCCATTTGCCGACAGATTTTCGCTGACGCTCAGCGGCCTGGGAGGCGATCCTTTCCCGGGCGGACAGTTGACGGTGCAAAAGAGCAATCTTTACGACCTGCGCGTTAACTTCCGGCAGAGTTATTTCTACTGGGACCGCAACGACGATGTGCTCCTTCCACCCGGCCTGCATGGCCTTACCACGAATCATGATCTGGCTACGGTCAGGCGGTTCGGGTCGATAAATTTTCTTCTGCATGCCACCAAGAATCTCCGCTTTGACTTCGAGTACAGCCGTAACAGCCGCGACGGCGTGCAGTTCAGCACCCGAACGCTCGATTACTTCGGCGCGCCCTCAATTTGGGGCTCCTTTGCGCGGGCAAACCCTTATTACATCGAGATACCGCTCAATGAAGCGGCGAACCGTTTTGCCGCAGGCGCCAGCTATTCATGGCGCGACTGGAATTTCCATTACCGCGCAGGCTACCAGACATTCGAGCAAAATTGGAATGGGCGCAACGTAGTTTCGCCGGAGCGGAGCATCAATGTCGACGAGGCCGCCACAGCCAGGGAATTGGTGAACAACATTTCGTGGTCCGAATTCCGCCGCCTGAAAACTCCCTTGAGCGAATTTTCTTATACGGGCCGCGTCAACCCGTGGCTGGATGTCAGAGGCGGGTACATTTTCTATCGCTATCGCGGCCCTGCCACTCTCGATTCGGCGTTTAATGGATCGGCGCGCACGACCAGTGCCACCAACATCGTCCCGTACTCGGTCTCCATGTCCAGCCGTGCTCGAATTAGTGAACCCAACCATGTCATCGACCAGGGCCTCACGGCAAGACTGAAAGAGTGGATGAACTTTCACGCCGATTATCGGTACTCACGTTTCAGCGTGGATAGCCAGGCGCATTTCCACAGCTTGCGCGACGGTACCGCCGCAGCCGACGGCGATGACGAAACTGAATGGCGGCAGGGGATCCATACGGTGGATCTCGCTCTGGAGTTCACTCCGCTGGCATCACTGGTGTTCCGCCCCGGCATTCGCTATGTTAAACGCGATACCGAAGTACTGGAAGATAGCGTCATTGACAACGTGCGGACGCGGCGTAGCAAGAGCGTCTGGCCGACGGCGAGCCTCTATTACCGCCCTGTGAAAACTTTTAGCGCTCGAGCCGATTTTCAAAACATCGTCAACAGCTCGCCCTACACCCGCATCAGTCCCCATGTGGATCGCGGATCGCGAGTTGTGCTGCGTTACCAGCCTTCGGAGCAACTCTCTATAGAAGACAATCTAGTCGTTCGCGACCGCAAGTTCCAGACGACGGCCTTTCGAAACAACATACGGTCCAACGCCGCCGCCGTCTCCTATGCTTTCAATGACCACTTCTCAGCCTTCGGCGGCTTTGCCTATGACAGCTACTTTGCCACCGCTTCGATCACATTCCTTCGAGGAACTCCGCCGCTGACGGTCGCCTGGCGAGACCAGACGGTCAACCGGGTGTGGCAGGGAGGAATATCCGCCCGGCCTTTCCCACATTTTGGGATAGACCTCAGCGGCAATTTCGTGCGCACAACCGGCGTCGGTGAGATCAGCGGAGAGCCGCCGGCATTTGGACCTCTGACATGGCCTCTGGTTACCGGGACGGTGTACTATGATTTTCCCAAGGCAGGACGGCTTTCAATCGACCTGCAGCGGACCTATTATCTGGAGGAGATCGTTCGAGGCAATGATTTTCAAGCCAACTTGTTGACCTTGCGCTGGACCCGGGGGTTCTGAGAAAGTCGAGTGTCGAATTTCGAATTTCGAATATATCCAAATTCCAAGGTCTGAGTCGAAATCAAAACGGCTATACCTTTTTCAAATGGCGTTGCCCTCTATCAGCCATTGAAATCTCTGGTTTCAGTGGCAAAGTCTCTTATAACATCCACTGGGCAATTTTTTAACGGCGGGATTATTGGCCGTCTTTTTGAAAAGGAGGGTGTGTGAAGCCAGTGAAGGACGAACGGCAAGCGGTGAAGACTTTAAACGAGGCGCTGGCCTGGGAAATGCGGGCCGCTTTGATGTATGCCCATTATGCGGCTTACTTGGTGGGCAGGGATCGTTTGGATTTCGAAGACTATTTCTCCAAGGAAAGCGAAGAGTCGATGGGGCACGCCAAGATCGTTCGGCAGATCATCGCTGATATCGGCGGCAAGGCAGTCACGACGCCGGACCCTGCTCCTATTCCTGACGCTCGGGATGCCAACAAGATGCTTGCCGAGGCATTAAAGACGGAAGAAATAGCTGAAATGAAATACCGAGAGGTGCTCTCAATCTTTGAGCATCAAACCGCTTGGCACCATGATTTGAGGCACATCATGATGGACGAAGAAAAGGCACAGATTGAGCTGAGGCGGCTGATGAAATAAGCCCGCCGTAGGCGGGGCGAAGGCGTGGACCCCCCGGATGGAGCGAAGCGACACCCGGGGATTAGGGAAACAAAAACAATTGCAGCCCGCGACAGCGGGCGACAGGTATTCCATGGCGCTCAGGCGTGAGTCCGATGTTGTTAGCACACGACAAACCCCTGGTGTCGGTAGGTGGTATCCGCCTTTCTGTCGCCCGCCAAGGCGGGCTCCCGTTTATATTTTTTCGTAACCCCGGGTTTCGCTTCGCTCCACCCGGTGCTACATGCTTTCGCCCGTCCCGCCAGGCGGGACGGGCTACCGAAAAAGTCCAAAAGTCCAAGCGACGGCGCACCGCGCCGTCTCTACCCCCATCAACTTGGGTGAAAAAACCCACTTTTGCTGCCCCCGCCTGCCAATAAACGCATCCCTCTCGGGATTTACCCCTGCCTCACTGGCAAGGCGTTTGCATACCTTTGCAATGAGGATTTCTCGAGAGGAAGGAACTTATGAAACGAACTTGGATCGTTCCGAGCTTAGTAACCGTGCTCTTGGTTTTTTTGATGACCGGCTTGCGCGCTCAAAGCGACGGCCGCGCCGCCTATAACAAGGCATGCGTGAAATGCCATGGGACGGAGGGAAAAGGTGATGGTCCGGCGGCCAAGGTGATCAAGACCCCCATGGGGGATCTCACCAGCAAGGCAAAAATGGCCCAGTACTCCGACGACAAATTATACAAGATGATTTCAGAAGGGGGTCAAGCAATCGGAAAGTCGAAAATCATGCTCCCTCAGAAAGGTAAGCTTAGCGAGTCGGAGATAAAGGCGGTAATCGCTCACATCAAAACGCTGCAGAAATAAGCGAAACGACTCATCCGAACAAGGATCGGGGCCATGAAAGTTTTTCTGGCCGGCTTTCTGCTGGCTTTCCTGGTTGGGCTGATCGGATTCACTACGGTCTTTCAAAAGGAGACCCGACAGCCCATCCAGTTCAATCATCGTGCGCATAAGGAGATCGATTGCAGCACTTGCCACGAGTCAGTGAAAACAGCCTCTTTCGCTGGGCTACCGAAAATAGATCTATGCATGACCTGTCATGATTCTCCCATCACGAAAAATCCAGAAGAAGAGAAGATTCGAATTCTAGCCAAACAAGGCAAGCCGGCCGAGTGGGCACGGCTCTTCAAGCAGCCGGCGCATGTCTTTTACTCTCACCGACGGCATGTGGAAATTGCCGAGCTGCAGTGCAAGCAATGCCACGGCGACATCGGAGAAAGCACGACGCCTCCGAGACGGGTCCGCAATCTCACCATGAGCGCCTGCATCGCCTGCCATCAGCAGAAGGGAGTGAAAGCAGACTGCGTGGATTGTCACCACTGACTGAGAAGCCATGAAAAAATTGAACCACGAAAGCTTACAGCGGCCTTAACCCGCAACCAAAGCGTCACTGGTCATCAGTCATCGGTCATC
>DASYPF010000195.1:0-5868 GCA_036006905.1 Acidobacteriota bacterium | reverse complement strand
CCTCAATCCTCAATCCTCAATCCTCAATTGGATCACGGTTTCGGCTGCACTACCTCCTGACCACGCGGCAGCGGCTTGCGCGGGAACTTCTGATCGCGAATCCCCGCTTCCCATACAAAAGATGCCATGATCACTGACGCCTGCATCATATCCCCTCTCTGGATGCGGTCATAAACGTCCATATTGGAATGGTGTGTGCGCGTGCCATATTCAACCGGATCCTGAATGAATTGAAATCCGGGAAGACCAACGGCGTCAAACGAGAGGTGATCGGTCCCGCCGGTATTGCGGATGGACAATGTTGTCATCCCCATGTCGTGGAAGGGTTCCATCCAACTGTTGAAAATTCCCCGCGCCTCCTCGTTCCCTTGCAAATAGACACCGCGGGCTTTCCCGGTGCCGTTGTCGAGATTGAAATAAGCGGACAGCTTGGAGTACTCCGGCTTAAGAGTAATCGGAGGAGGAGGCTGATTGGATTGCTGCGGCCTTTGCCCGCCGCTGCCCTCAGCCGCGCCCTGCTGCCGTTGATTTTCAGACTGCGGCCGTGAGGCAAAGTGATCAGAAACGTAGGCACGCGAGCCGAGCAGGCCTTGCTCTTCTCCGCTCCATAAAGCAATGCGGATAGTGCGTCGCGGCTGAGCCCCGATTGTCTTCAAGATGCGTACCGCTTCCATCGCTACGGCTGATCCGGCCGCGTTGTCGGTCGCTCCTGTGCCGGAATGATGTGAATCGAAGTGCGCTCCCAGCATCACCAGCTCATCTTTCTTGTCCGTTCCAGGAATTTCGCCGATCACGTTATAGGCGTTCTGATCTTGATCATAAAAGCGAGCCTGAACATCGATGCGCAACTGCACCGGTATCCCTTTTTGCAGGATGCGCACCATGCGGTTGTAGTGCTCTACGGCAATCACCAGTTGCGGGGGAACGGGCGGGGCCTCAGGAGTGCGTTGCCCGCCGGACTGCACGAAAATAGTGCCACCATCGCCACGGCCGGGTTCGAGCAGCGCGGCTATTCCTTCGGCTATGTAAAACTCATTGAGCTTTTTTTGAAACTGCGGATCGAAATTGAAAGCAGGCCGCCCCTGTGGAAACCCGCGTCTTGCTCCGGGATCAGGCGCCTGGGCGATTTCTCTTAGGTCTTCGTCGTTGTAGCGCTTGGCCGGTGGAGAAGTGATCGGGTTAACTTCACGCTCCGGCTGCGTCAGCACAAACATTCCTTTCAGCTTGCCTCGGTACTTGTCAAAGTCACTCTCTTTTTCAATTGTCACTGTCGTGGCATTGGCCGTTACAGGTCCGGACGTGCCTGGGGTCCAGGATTTCGGAAATGCAATCAAAGGTTGGTAAGTCGGCTGCAGCATTTCGGCTGAAAGGTGTTCCAGAGCCCAACCGTTGCCGAATGGACCATAGCTTTCTTCATGGACGTTGACCAGCCCCCATTCTTTGAGTCTCTTTTGCGCCCATTCCTGAGCCTTTCGGATATTGGGTGAACCGGTGAGGCGCGGACCATAAACGTCGGTCAGGTAGCTCAACGTTTCCATCACCTGCGAGCGATTTAATCCTTCGTCTTTAATTTTCCATATCGTTGTCAGGTCAAGCGACTCGGTGGCCAGGACCAGACCAAAAAACAGAAAGATAAACAAAGGAAGGAACGCGCGCCGTTTTTGTGACTGCCAAAACACATTTTGAATTGCACGTTGAAGAGCGTTTCTATAGTTTCTCTCCATGTATGTCTCCTGACGGGTTGATTTCCAAAAGACTACTATTATCCGAAATACGTGGCCAGCGTAAAAGGTTTCACATCTTTGCCGTGTCTGTGGCGGCGGTTTTTATCGCGGGAGACTGCAGCAGGGGACCCGCCGTTGAGGCGGTGCTCTGCAAGCGTGTAAGCGCCGCTTTCGAGCCGGTAGAGCCAACGACCCGATTCAATAAAAAAGCCGAGAGGGTATATTGCGCATGGGCAGTCAAGAATACGCGCGGTCCAATTGCGGTTCGTGGGGTTTGGTTTGCTGAGGACGTTGGGAAGGCAGCTCCAACCAACTACCGCATCGACGAGAAAACGGTCGATCTTGAAGGCGACAGCAGAGGCTCATTTGACCTGCGTCGCCCAGACAACGGTTGGCCTCCCGGCAGATACCGTCTAGAAATTTTCCTGGACGCCAGGAAGGCCCAAGAAATCCGGTTTGCAATCGAGTAGGAAGGGAAAGGCTTAACGCAAAGGCGCAAAGACGCAGGGACGCCAAGTGGTTGAGGCCTACGTGACGCTGCCAGGGCATCCCTTATGCTTTTATGGATGCCTGCTTGAAAAACGAAAATTTAGGACGCGGAAAACGCAGAAAACACGGAGTAAGCTGAATTCTGGGGCATGAAGGCACCCGTTGAGCATTGCCAGCCTCATCCTTTCCGAGTGTGCCTTCATGCCCCAGAATTCAGCTTGTGTCTGTGTTCTCCGTGTTTTCCGTGTACTAAAATTCGCTTTCAGCCAGGCATCAACAAAGTACAAGGATGTCCTGGCAGCGTCACATAGGCCTCAACCACTTGGCGTCCCTGCGTTTTTGCGGCTTTGCGTTAGTCTTACCTATTGATCTCCTCCATTTCCGATTGTGTCGGTTTGGCCAGGGGCGACAACGTAACATTAAAGAACAGCCCGGGCCCAAACTCCACGACTGTGACGACAATCGACTGCGTGGGAAGCGGCGACAATGGCCTTATCCGTAGCGACCCCTGGAATGCAGCCGGCAGTCCGGGGAACAGCTCTCCGATACAGCGGCTCAATTGCTCGCCAGGCGCCAAAATGGCAGTCGCTTTGAGGGAGCGAATCTGCAGGCCATTGCTGTCAAAGATGCTGAACACGACAAACACTGACGCGTTCGAGGCATTCATCACGGCGACACCGGCTTCGATCCCTTTGGGGAGGTCGCGAAATACCGGCGCTGAGAAACCAAATTCGCTGGGTGTGGAAGCGTTGACCGTAATCGGCGTCGCGCCGGGAAACAGGAAGGTCTCTGTCACAGAAAGCGTATCGGCCGAAACGATCCGAGCACTCCCCGGAGAGGCAGCGCCCTGGCTATTGATCGTCAGCGAGATAGTCCCGCCGGGAGGAATGACAAATGGAACGACTGAACTGCCAACCAGCGGGAAGCCGCCGCCGCCGGGCGCGGTGAAGAAAACAGTACCGCTGGCCGAATCGGTATTCGAAGGATTGCTGATGTTAATGGTCGTCGACTGTCCTCCGCCTCCGCCCACCTGCGGGAAGAAAAGCGTATTGCTGGCCAACTGATCACGTACTGCCCCGCCGGGGAACTGAGTGGTGTGCAAATTTACATAGAAGCCCGCCGGATTTTGCGCCAGCCGATCCAGCGCGGCCAGGCCCGGATCCAATCCCGAAAAGGTGCCGCGACTGAATATCACGCCAATTCCGTCGTCGTCGGTTACCGAGCTCAAACCTGAACTGAGCACGACGGGGCCGTTGGTTCCCGCAGGACCTTCATGAATATGTAACCCAGTGAAAGTTGTGGCCCCCGAGAACTGGGTGCTGATATCAAAATCTACAGTTGCGTGAATTGCTTTGCCGCTGGCCTCCCGGACAAATCGGGCCACAACCCACCCAGACGCCGATGCGTTGATGGCATTGGGAGGAACTTCATTCTCCGGACGCATTCGGACCCTGAATGCCAGTATGTTGCGCTCCAACTGGCTCCGCACAAAGCCGTTGGGGTTGTCCGTAGTGTGCAAGTTGACGTAGTACTTCTCCGGGGCATCGATCAGACCTTTCAGCGCGGTCAGCGCGGTCGCATTGTCCGCGCCGATGGTGGCAGTCCGAGTAATATTACCAACTCCACTGTCGCTGGTGAGGCTGCTGAGCCCGCTATCGATCACTACAGGTCCGTTGGTTCCTTCCGTGCCGTTATGAATATGCAAGCCGGTGAACGTGATGGGACCAGGCATGAGAAAATCTACGTTGAACTCCATGCTGCCAGAAGTGATGTTGCCGGTAGCGTCACGCGTGACTTTAGCGGTAAGCAGCGCGCGGGCTGAATTTGCAAGGGCTGTAAGCGGCGGGACCTCAAAAGTCGGCAGCATCGTCTTCAGGAACGAGTATGTGTCCGTTGAAAGCTGGCCGCGAATCGCACCCCCCGGGTTTGTCGAAGTATGGAGGTTGACATAAAACTGCGTCGGGTCTGCGACAATTCCGTTCAAAGCGGCGAGCCCGGCAGCGTTGGTGCCCGGAATGTCGACACGCCGGAAGATATTGCCTCCTCCGCTATCGCTCACCACGGCGTTGTTCCCGCTTCCGATGCTGGTGGGGATTACTATCGGAGCAGAGACTCCCACGGGCCCATTGTGAATATGCAGACCGACAATGGTAATGGGTCCGGAGGGAAACTGAAAGGCAACGTCAAAATCGACCGTGCCGGAAACAAGCGCTCCGGTGGCATCCCGGTTGAGGTTAATTGTGATTGTCGCCACCCCCGAAGCCGCCAGATTGGCAATCGGAGGAGTTTCTTGATCCGGAGTCATACGAGTGCGAAAGACCAGCCGTGAGGGCGCCAGTTGGCCGCGAATGGCCCCCCCTGGATTTACCGTAGTGTGCAAGTTGGTGTAGTAGAGCTGCGGTTGCTGAAGCAATCCTCGCAGGAAGGTCAGAACTCGGGTGTTAGTACTGTCGACAACGACGCGCCGAAAGATGTTCCCCGAGCCGGTAGCAGTAACGACGCTGTTGCTGCCGCTACCCACGTCCGTGGGAATCACCACGCCTGCGTTGACACCCACCGGCCCGTTATGAATGTGCAGGCCGACAAATCGCGTCCCGGCAGGAAAGCCGGTGAAATTGATGTTGAAATCAACGGTTCCAGAGGTTATGACACCGGTGGAGTCTCGATTTACAAATACCGTGATTGTCGCTGAACCCGAAGCGCCGGCATCCGGTCCGGTGACGATCGGCGGATTTTCATTGGCAGGTGACAATCCAGTCCGGAAAACAATGGTGTCGGGAGGATCGGCTAACGCCGCGACGGAGAAGAACAGCGACAGCAAGAAGACAAGTGATGGAACTAGCAAGGCTCTTTTCATAAATCCCCCTAAGTTTGTGTGAATTTTTCTTTTGCAATTCGTTAATAACCCCAGGTTGGACGCCCCCTGCATGCAATTTTCAGCGCTAAATATCCAGGCCTTGTAGCAATACCATGTAAGAGATCGACTTTTCAGCGAATTCCACCGAAATCGGGCGGCGGCTTAGCCAGTGAGACGTTGAAATTTCCGCCGCAGAATCCAATTGTCCGAATTAGGATTCTGTTTATTGGATAGCAAAATCTACAGAGATCGCACAGTGCTCTCTGCGTCACCTCTGCGCTCTTTGCGCCTCTGTGGTGAAGAAAGCTTCACGTACCTCGCCGATGATCCCATTCTTTCACACCTTCTCAGCTTTGTGGCTAATTTTCTCCGAAGATCGTTAGAAGACAGTTTTTTTCATGCCACTTATTGGGCACTAATTTAGTTGGTCCGCAGCCCGCCAAAAGGGTCGAACAGTAGATCTAGCGCTTGACGCAAAAGGATTTAAGCAAGGAATGTCCGGGAACGCAAATGGGCTTGACCATTTCTGGTAGCCTGCCTACTGCGGGCGAAAGCATGTAGCCCCGGGTGGAGCGAAGTGTTCGGTATCATGACATCCTTTACACTTTGTATCAGGACATCCTTTACACGAAAAGATAAAAAGGGAGCTCCTAAGATTGGAGGTAGGAGTGCCCTGGAAAGTAAAGGATGCAATGGATCAACGGATCGAGTTTGTAGCGCGAGCATTGGCAAGAGAGACCGATTTGAGCAGCTTATGCCAGGAGTTTGGGATCAGTCGTCCGACTGGATATCACTGGC
>DASYPF010000194.1:0-6066 GCA_036006905.1 Acidobacteriota bacterium | reverse complement strand
TCCGAAGTCTGTTTCCAAAATGATCTTCAAATCTCAGTGTGTCGGACAACGACAAAAAAACAATAAACAAAATTCAACGTTTCTAGCAATTGATAGCATGGTCATCAGATCATCGGTCATCGGTCATCGGTCATCGGTCATCAGTCATCAGTCATCGGTCATCGGTCATCGCTCAACCCGTGAAGACCGTTGACCGATGACCGATGACTGACGCTAACGGCTGACTGTTGATATCAGGCTAGCAACTGCCGTCAAAGGACCGTTCACTTACCATCCCCAAGCTCCACACGTATAGCAGTAATCGCTCTTTGCTTTCTTCAACACGCTTCCGCAGTCGGGGCAAGGCGGGCCTGTGCCGCTTCTTTCCGGTGGGCCAAAAATCTCTCGATACATCCGGTAGTAGTGAAGCTGCTCCTTGTCTCGGATCTTAACAGCGTCAATTTTGAAAATATCCTCCTGTGCTGACTTCAACTCCTCGTCGCTGATTGTCGCTTGAGCGCGGAAGGCAAGCATTGTCCCTCCCGAGCCATACTCTATGGCAGTCTTGACCCTGTAAACAATTTCCTCCGGAAGCGACGATGCGAAGGCCCTGCGTAGAATCCACTTGCCCATCTTCCTTCCGTTCCAGGAGTTCACGAGCATTGGGAATTCCAACCCGGAGCAAAATTCCAAAATGCGAGGATCTAAGTAAGGAGTAGCCACTCGCAGCCCTAGCACTTGACCCATCACCGGGCCACTGAAGAACATGATGCTGCGCATGTGCGGCAGATATTCAAGCAGGCGCTCCTGTGCCATTTCATACATGAATGAGTAGCCCGCCAAAATCTCGTCGGCGCCGTCCCCAGTCATGACACTGGCCAAGCCTAGCCTGCGCGCATGCATCATTCCATAAAATGCGATGACGCTGTTGCGCAGTTGCATCGGATCGAAGCTTTCCAGGATGCGAATCAGCTCCGGCATGATTCTCAGTAGTTCTTCCGTGCCCGGGCGCAGTGCGATGTGCTTGAGATCGAGCATGCTGCCCAACCGCTCCGCGTACCAAAGATCGGGAGAAGGAAACAACTCATTCGGGATACCCAATTTGCCCGATATCGCCTCGGCATAGCTTTGATCTCCATAGAGGGGATCGCTCACAGCGACCGTGATTGCAACAAAGGGCCTCTGGCGCGAAAGCAAGAGAGCCAAGGCGCTAGTATCCAGTCCGCCGGAAAAAAGAAGTGCTTCAGTGGCTTCACGGGCAACTACCGCATGCAGCAGCCCGGCAAACTGTTGTTCCTTACTTGGGTGCATAGCTGATTTGCGGAAAGCCGCCGACGGGACTGGGATGAACGACCACATCCGCTCCATAAGTACGCCGAATCATCTCACTCGTGATCACTTCTTCAGGACTTCCGTGCTTGATCAGCCTTCCCTGATGCAGTAAAGCCACGGACCTGCAGAATGCCGCCGCTGCCGTCAAATCGTGCAGCACTACAATGACCGTCATGCCATGCTCTCGATTTAGAAATTGCAGCAGGTGGAAAATGCCGATTTCATGATTGATGTCCAAATGGGCATTTGGCTCGTCCAACATCAAAATCGAAGGCTGCTGCGCAATCGCCCGGGCAATCAGTACGCGCTGTCGCTCTCCGCTGGACAGTTGCGAAATAGGCCTTGTCCTCAAGTGCTCGGTGTTCGTCATTCGCAACGCTTCCTCAACGGCCTTCCAATCCTGGTCGGTCATTTTCTGAAAATTTCCAAGGTGAGGAAAACGTCCCATCGCCACGATCTCTGCCACCGGAAACGGAAACTCAAAGAATTGTTCGGACGAGATCACAGCGACTTGACCGGCCAGCTCACGCCGGCCAATTTCGCCAACAGACCGATCGTCCAAATAAATCTCTCCACAATCTGGCCGCAGCAACCCCGACATGAGACGCAGCAACGTGCTCTTTCCACTTCCGTTCGGGCCAATCAGTGCCAGAAAGGACTGTTCTGGAATTTCCAGGTTTATGTCCCCAAGGGCAAAGCCTGCCGGATAACTGAAACTGACCCCTTTAATCCACAGCGCAGGCATTAGAACTCCCCCACTTTTTGTTTTTGATGGAGCAGATAGACAAAATAAGGAGAGCCTACCAGCGCGGTCAATGCTCCCACCGGGATCTCAAGCGGAGGAAGGACGGTCCGCGCCAGCGCGTCGGCAACAATTAGAAAAACAGCGCCTCCCAGCGCGGAAGCTGGTATCAAGACACGATGATCCGGTCCGACGAGCATGCGCATCATGTGAGGTACGATCAAACCAACAAAGCCGATCATTCCCGCCACCGAAACCGCCGCAGCTACCATGGCAGAAGCGGCCACAAAAAGGACTTTCTTGGTTGTTTCGACGGAGACGCCGAGATGAAAAGCAGTTTCCTCACCTTGCGTCAGCGCGTTCAACTCTCGTGAAAACAACCAGGTAACGAAGAGCCCGGCGCAGATGATGGTTCCCGAGATTGCAATCAACGCCGGATTACCTTCCGTCAACGTACCCAGCAGATAGAAAAGCATGGTGAACGATTCGCGATAAAAGATGGAAAAGAAAACAAACACAGCCGCGTTGCAAAACAGGCTGACAATGACTCCCGCCAGGATGATCGTCTGAATAGGAGTTTTGCCGTTGACGCGTGCGATGCGATAGACAACAAAGATAGAGAGCAACGCAAAGCCGAGCGACATCAAATAAAGCGCAGAATAGTTACGAAATGAAAGAATGCCGGCCGTCATAACGCCCGCGGCGGCTGCGCCGGAAGTGCCCAAAATGAAAGGATCCGCCAGCGGGTTGCGCAGAACGCCTTGGAAAACGGCGCCGGCGCCAGCCAAAGCAAACCCCACTAAAAGAGCCAACAGCACTCGGGGAAGACGAATTTGCCAAATGATAGCCCAGGGCGCCCCTCTCACGGGACCAATGAATAGTGAAATACTTGCGGCCAGAATTGTCACCAGAAATAGCGCGGTAAGGCCATACACGCGTGAACTCATAGGCTCCGTTGCCGGTTGTCCGTAGTCCGTTGTCCGTCGTTCGTTGTCGGTGATTTAGTTTCCATCCTTATTTCTTTCCAGAGTTAGTCGTGAACAGGATGGACTCTCTTGATGAGTCTTCATACTCCAAGCTTCACCCCGTTCTCCGCGTTATCTTTGCGCTCTTTGCGCCTCTGCGGTGAACATTTGTAAATAATCCGGGTTAACGACGGACAACGGACCACGGACAACGGACGAAGAACTGCGGACAACCAGCTTCTCCAGCTTTAACTGCAGCTCTTCCATCCCATCGACCAATCGATGATTTCCATGGGAGAGCAAGTTAGGCCGTAAGTCGTCGATGATTTTCCCTTCTCGCACGGCTTTAATTTGATCCCAGCCCGGCCTGCGGCGGATCTCCGCCGCTCGTGCTTCGAAAGAGATGATGATTTCAGGATTACGCTCGATAACCATCTCTTTTGAAACTTGAAGAGCGGGCCGGTCGACATCCCCAAAAATATTTTTAGCCCCACAAAGAGACAGCGCCTCAGCAACGAAGCTGGTTCGTCCCACAGTCCATGAGGGTAGGTCGATCTCAATGTACACGGCAGGTCTATAGGGAAAACGGTTGCCACGCTCTTGGATAGCCCGAACTCGCGTCTGCATTTTCCCAATCAATGCCTCTGCTCGATCCGACTTTCCCACTGTGCTTCCCACCTGGCGAATGACTTGGTAAATCTCAGCCAATGACTTTGGGCTCGCAGTTTCAGTTACATTGAGCCCCATCTGACGCAATCGCGGCACAATCTTCGTTGAAGTCCAGCGCTCGGCCAGCACTAGATCCGGTTTGAGGCTGACGATTTTTTCCAGGTTGGGATTGATGAAATCTCCGATCTTTTCCTTGGTCTGGGCCTCGGGTGGATACTTGCAGAAATTCGTGACACCGACTACGTGGTCCCCGGCGCCCAGCTCAAATAGGATCTCTGTCAGATTGGGAGCCAGCGAAACTATGCGGCTGTGGCGCTGCGCCGAAGCGCGATCCACAAATCCAACTTGCGCGCACTGAATGCTCAGGATAGAAACGAGGACGACTTCGATGGCAGCGATGAGGTTCTTCATGACGCAAACTCGCGAAAGTACCGGGCAAGCTTTTCGGGAGAAGCGTCCTCTCGAGCCAGCCGGTCCAGTTTTGCCACCGATTTAGCCGGTATGAGATTTTCAAACAATTCGGGATGAATAAGTTGCGCCATGATTTCCAGACCTTGAACCACCCGCGGTCCGGGCCTGACGAAATAGTCTGAGTTCACTATGTAGACCTCTCCATCACGCACCGCCCGAATATCCCACCATCCTGGTTGCCTTGCCAGGTGGTGAACATCTCGAAGCGTTCGTTGAATCGGGCAGGAACAGGGCGTCATGATAATGATTTCGGGGTCGTAACTGAGCACTTGTTCCCACTCCAGCAGCACCGACGGTTCATTGGGTCTGCCCAAACGATCTTCGCCTCCCACGAGCTTCACCATCTCCGGCATCCAATGTCCTCCGGCAGCAAGAGGCTCCAGCCATTCGATTACAAAGACGCGGGGCCGCCGCTCGGCCAAGGCCGTTCTGCTGGCTATTTCCTCGATTCTGCATTCTATCTGATGGCGCAGTGCCTCAGCCTTTACTGCCGCGCCCGTTGCCTTTCCAACACGGTTTATGTTGTTAAGGATGTCGGCAAGATTTTTAGGGCTGAGAACCAGGACCTCAGGGGGAGGCTGAAGGGAAACAATAGCCTGCATCACTCTGCTGGCTTCCAGGTCACAAACGCGACAGAGATCCTGAGTGAGAATCAAATTCGGCTTCTCCCGATAAAGCCACTCGACATCAAACACGTAAGTTCCTTGGCCAGACTGTGCCAGCGCATTGGTTATATCGGCGGCCTCCCGAGCAGTTAAAACAGCGGTATCTACTCTTGCCCGGCTTACCACGGGTCGGCTTCTTGCTTCGGCGGGATAATCGCAGAACTGCGTTACCGCCGCCACATGATCGCCTAAGCCCAAGGCAAACAGGATCTCCGTGCCACTCGGTATGAGAGAGCAAATCTTCATCTTAAAATGCGAACTGCAGCCCCAATACTAGAATTCGAATTTCATTCCTCCCACGCCGGTCACGCCTGGAGTGCGATAACCGCTCTCGTAGTAGGTGCGGTCAAATAAGTTTTCCACTTTTCCGTAAAAGCGAACCGCTCTGAAGTCGGAGAATGGAAGCCTGTAACTAACCACCACATCCGCTTTGGCGATTCCGTCGAACCTGTAGGCGCGGCTGGAAAATGTCTGGGAGCTGAAAAAGGGCGCAAGATAATCACTGGAAACCGTTAGATCGAGATTGACCAGAAGACGCCGGCCGACGCGCTGCGTGGCCACCAGGGAGAACTGATGCTTGGGAATAACGAAGGAACGAATGACGTCTTCAACAAGAGGTCTGCGCTGAATCGAGTTGGTGTAAGTATAGGCCAGTAAAAGATCGAGCGAGGCGGTGGGCGCGCTTGTCGCGCTCAATTCCACCCCGCGCGCCAGGCCGCCACCCGTATTGCGATATCCGCCAAACCGCCCAAAGGGGTCGGTCTCAGGCTGGATAGCGCCGGAAAAATCGAAAATGATCACTTCCTGAAGCCGCGTATAAAAGTACGTGGCAGACGCCCGAAGACGGTTGTTCAGGAGCGTCTGATCGAGGCCTGCATCGACGGCAATGGAACGTTCGGGGCGCAGCCGCGGGTCGCCGATAGCCGAATATCCAAAGCTGCTGAAAAAAGTACCGAAGCGTTCGAACAAAGAAGGCGCGCGATAGCCGTTGCCCACATGGCCACGGATCTTGGTTCCGGTTCCGCGGAAGAAGTAAGCAATGGAACCATCACCCGTGAGCGCCTTAGCGGGCGCCTGAAAAGTAAGACCTCCGTAGGGCGCTGATTCGGCCGGAGCAAAGCGCGGGTTCTTGAGCGAAAAGAATTGCGTTCGAAAGGATGCGGACAGTTGTAATTGGTCGCCGAGCAATCCCAGTCGATCCTGAACAAAAAGAGCGTGGCTGCGCTCGGTGATGTCCGCTGAC
>DASYPF010000193.1:0-3850 GCA_036006905.1 Acidobacteriota bacterium | reverse complement strand
GACTGCCGGAACTCCGAAGGCGAACGGCCGTAAGCCTCGCGGAATGCAGCGCTGAAATGGCTGTGGCTAGAGAAGCCGAGGTCCAGGCTCAGGGTGGTCAGGTCGTCATACTGTGCAAGAAGATCCAGCGCCCGCGCCAGTCGTAGCCGCAACTGGTAGCGATACAAGGGCAGGCCTTCCACTTGTTGGAAGACCTGCGTGAGATAAACCGGGGAGCCGCGCACTTCGGCGGCGATCTCGGCCAATGTCCAGCGTCGCGCCGGATCGCTCGCCAGCACGAGCTTGGCCCGATCCACGAGGCGCTGCCTTCCGGCACTGGCGCCCGCTGCATGCGTAGTGCGAGGCCCCAGCGCTCGCTGCACTAGGGTCAACGCCAGGCTCTCTGCTTCCAAAGGTTCCGCAATGTTCTGGCGGAGGCTGTGCCGCAGCAGCGCCACGAGCACCTGAGCTCGCGGATCAATCCGCAGACGCTGCCGCCGAAATGCCAGCGCCGCGCCATCGCGCAGAAAAGCACGTGGCGCCATTTCCCGCAGCTGCGGTTCGCTGATGACCAGCGTCAGACTGGCGTCGCCACTCGGCACGGGATGACTGACCCGGTAGCCTTCGGTGGCGTTGAAAAACAGCACTTGGTTCGCCTCTGCTACGGCCTGGTCATTCCCCAGATGTCGCACATAGACGCCGCGATATGGAAACACCAGTTGTGTGGTGGCCGTGCACTCTTCCGCAGTCTGGCGTCGGCAGCTGCCTTGGCAATACGTGTCCCGAATCGCAATGGTCGGTGATCTCAGCAGAGATTGAACGACGAATTCAGGCATGGGGTTATTTTCGTTTTCTAGCGCTACACTCTTAAACCAGCAAAGATACAGAAAAAGTGTATCACTCCCTTCGTCGCGACTTCATAATGACCGATGAAAGGGCCACCCGGATGAGTGATTTTTACCCTTCATTCCCACACTTCACCTCGGGTGATGACAGGGAGTACGGCCCAAGGCAAACCTGTCACGTTGGTTTGAAAGCGGGACATCAGTTTCGGCCTGAGGTATCGCTCGAGAGTTGCGACGCGAACTTCCGGGAGAATGTTCAAGATGCGATCAGCGAGAGAGCCGTTAAATTTGTACTTGCGCCGTCGCGTCAGTCCAATCGAAAAACACCTTTCGAAGACTGCGCCGCGCCAGAGTGTTAGCACTGAATCTCAACCGAGAGATGTGTTGGGCACAGCGACCTCAGAAAGTCTCGCGCGTCAAAGATTTCGCCGGCGGCGACGACGCCAGTCCTCTCGGCGTGCCTAGTGACGACACGTTGAGCCGCTTCCACGACAATGGGTGCGGTGATCGCATAGATATCTCGCCCCTGCGCCACTGCACGACGTTCCTCGCTTCCCAAACGCGCCACCACCTCGACGAGGAAAGTTTGAGCTGAACGTCCGCTCTTATCGGTCGCTGGCGGCGATAGGTCTGGATCGTCCAAGTCCTTGAGCGGCTTGATCGTCATGTAGGTGCGGATCTCGGGCGTCCTTAAGTGACGCGGAATCGTCACACTATCTGCCGTGGTGAATTCTCCAACCACCGCCTGCGTTCCGATGGGGGCCGGGAAAGGCCAATCGAAGATCGGGGCGTCGTCCGTGCGGAACTCTAATCGATGGTTCGAGAAGACAATTCGCCGGCCGCCCCTCCGCTGCTTCGAAACTTGGGTCGTGGCCCTCGTCCCGAGAGTTGGCTTCCAGCTACTGAGCGCATACGCGATGCAAATCTCATCTGCGGCCTTCCAGTCTCCCATGGCCGCCGTTGCGAGCAGATCACCCAGGCCGCCGTAAAAAGCCATCGCGGGCACAATCACGATGCCTGCCTCGCGAGCTCGATCAGCGTATTGCTCGAACGTGTCCGCGTTGGCTTCTATCTCCGCTGCGATGTCCAAATAGGGAATCTTGGCGCGCGACGCGGCTTCGATCAGGGGCGCGGATGTTCTGGCAAAAGGTCCAGCGCAATTAATGACCGACGTTGCGCCGACAAGTGCGCGATCCAGCGATACTGCGTCATCGACGCACGCAGGTCGCAGGTCCAGTCCGGGATGCACGTCTCCGAGAGCCTTCAGTTTATCGGGATCGCGTCCGGAGAGGATCGGCGTCCACCCACGTTTGCGTAACTCGGAAACGACAAAGCGTCCGGTGTGGCCGTAGGCGCCGAAAACGGTGACGCTTTCATTCGATGTCATCGTAGAATTCCTTTCGCAACGAACGATTTGTCATCCCACAATCTCGTCGCCTCTTCAGCGATTAACTCCGGCATCTCTTCCGGAAAGAACAAGTTGGCTCCCTCCACCCTTCGTACACCGCGCGAACCTGGCAGCGTTCGGTCCAGCCATTCCGCCCTTTCCACGCCGAAAAGCCCATCCTTCAGCCCCCATACCATTCGCGCGGGCCCCTTCCATTGATGCAAAGCTTCGCGGATGGACGTGAGTGAATTCGTTTCCATTGAAACCGCATATTGATTGACCTGTGCCTTCTTGAGGCGAGTCTCCACGAGCGGCCGGAAGTAGGTTTCGATCGTTTCATCCTCTAGGCTCTCCGGATGTGTGTACATTCCTGAAGAAATATTTAGAAAATCTCTGCGCCTCATCCCAGTAATATCCTCCGTCGTCACGCGCGTTGCGCGCACGTTTCACCGCTGCTCGTTATGAACGCTCCCAGCCATCTTGTTCCTGTCCATCGCTCACCTCTTCCTCGACGTTGTTGCGGCAACGTGCGCTTCCTTCAGCTTTTGCAATCGTCATGCCGCCGATTTTGACCTTGATGGGATTCACCACGCGCTCGTCACAGCACACCTCATCTAGCTTGCAATCGCAGGCCACACAAGTTGTCCCAACCATGACATTGCTCTCCAATACCCGAAGTTCGGGTCTGGCGAGTAGGCCACGTAGGAAGAGAGGGTCGCTATCAGAATATTTAGCGATTTGCTTGAACAGGCGCTAACGATGCAGCGCCGACTGCCTGAACTCCGTGGGCGGCAGTTCTTTCGGAAGAGGCGCGCCTGAGGCTTGCCGATCTATTGGAACTCTCAACCATCGAAGCGGGTTGCAGACTGCCGAATGGCTACGTGGTGGGGTCGACGCCGAATCGGCAGACGCAGCCGCAATGAAGCGCAACGGAGATGCCACCTGCGCTCTCGCTACTGGGACGGGGTTTGGGACGAGATTAAGTGGAGTTGCTTACGGCGAACGACGAATATTCCCCGAAGCGGAAAAACGCTGATGTGGAACGCCCTTCCTGCTCACCGAAGGACAAGGTTCTGAGTGAATTGTGCCAACCGGAGAGCGCCGGGATAAACCGGCATGTTGTAGGGGATGAAAGAGCCCTACAGGGGAAAACAGCCTCGAATTCTCCCGACACCAGTGAACCAGCCGAACAGGGCAACTTTCTGCGGAGGCCAGGGAGGGAAGGGCACAGACTGAGGAGAACATCGTTCAATCACAAATGCGTCCGACACAGAGCGGGAAACGCCTGTCCCAGGGATTGCGCGGTGTGCGGCCAGCAGCACGTTTCGCCGCCATTCATCCACAGTAAGAGCCGTATGCGTAAACGCGCACGTACGGATCTGCGCGGGGGGCGACCAGCGATGGTCGTCCCTACCGCGACAGTTATCATCGGACGAGCTTTGCCTGGTGGTTTTGTACGAGGTGTGAGCGGAAAACCTCGAACGGATGAGAATGAAACTGAACTCATGCCCTCCCGCCCGGAAAGAGCGGAAGGGCATGGCTGTTGCAGTATCGGGTGGTTCTCTCTACTGCTTGTCGTACACTGCTGTGCTGGTGTACTTCTTGCCCTTCGAATCGGTGCCTGTGAGGGTGACCGTGC
>DASYPF010000192.1:0-7747 GCA_036006905.1 Acidobacteriota bacterium | reverse complement strand
TTCGGAGAGCGGGGCGCGCAGGATTTGATGCATAGCCACATCCGGCTCTTTTTTCTTAAGAACTTTTCACTCAAACTTTTGTGGAAATACTTCCTGTGGCTGCCCGCAAATTCGTGGGTAAGCTCCGAGCTCGCTGACCTTACGAGGACCTCCCCAAAATGGGCTTCGCTTCTGGTCCGACGGATAAAGCGAAGGCGCCCTGTTCTCTCCGAGCAAAACATCCTCAGCCGAATCGGAACCCCGGTTACCAGCATCAAGCTGGATCCACAATCAGCAAAAACTCTACGGATATTGTATGTCTCTGCATACGTTCCTCAACTATGGCGGCATGGCGGCGCGGGACGGATGTTTCAATTAATAAAGCGCGTAGCGCGGAGACATGAAGTCAGCGTCGTCACGTTTTATGAAGATGAGTCTGAACTGAAAGCATGCGACGACCTGCGCGCGTTTTGCTCGGTTGTCATTCCTGTCTACCGGAGAGGAAAGGCTGCCATGAATATTTTCCCCTATGAGCCCTTTGAGGAATTCGATCTGCCGGAAATGTGCGACGCACTGGTTGACGCGGCGCGAGAGCGAGTTTTCGACATCGTACACTTTGAATACACGCAGATGGCCCGCTATGCCGGCCTGTTTCCGCACTCCATAAAGTTTCTCACGGAAGTCGAAGTGAACTACGGGGCAGCGGCGAGTAAAGTTACCTATTTGGCAAGTCCTCTGAAGCGGCTCAAGTGGTATTACAACTCCATGCAAGTATTTGACCGAGAGCTCGCCCTGTGCCGAAAGGTGAACCATGTAGTCTGCGTGAATGAAACGGATGCGTTATTGCTTCGCGGATACCTCTCTCCTCAGACGGTACATGTAGTTCACACGGGCGTGGATATAGACCATTTCACCCCCAATGGCGCTGTAGAGGAAGAACGTTACTCAATTGGGTTTGTCGCTGCTTTTCGGCACGAACCCAATGTCGATGCAGCTATATTTTTCAGCAATGAAGTCTTCCCGCTAATTCAGAAAGAGCTTCCCGAGGCGTGTCTCCACCTGATCGGCTCGTCGCCGCCTGACGAGGTTCAAAAACTGCATGACGGCAACCAAGTTATTGTCACGGGTTTTGTGGAAGACCTGCGTCGTTATTACCATCGGATGTCGGTAATCGTGGTCCCTGTGAGGACCGGTGTCGGAATCCGAGGCAAAATCCTCGAAGCTTGGGCGTCGGGTAAAGCAGTCGTCGGAACCACGCTGGCTGCCGCTGGAATAGAGGCCCGCCAGGGCGAGAATATGTACATCGCCGACTCGCCGGAGAAATTAGCACGCTGGACAGTTAGGCTGCTTGAAAATCAACCCGCTCGAGCATGGATAGGCGCGCATGGAAGGCGCACCGCTGAGGCATATTACGATTGGAATAATCTCGCAGAGCGACTTTGCGAGCTCTACTGGAAATGTACCCTTTAATCGTACAGACAGGGTCGGTACCGGCGCTCATCTACCTGCTGGAGCGTTTCGTGAAAACCCGGCCGGTGTGGCTCTTGGCGCTTGATTCTGAGAATGTACGGCAGTACCTGCGTGACCGGGAAGGCGTGCAGGTCCGCTTTTTTCGGAATTCGCGGGATGCTGAAGCCGCAATGCAGGACTGCAAAGACGCTTCGGTCGTCTACTATATCGGGGGATCAGCTTTTCCATTTGTTCAGAGAAAAATACGGAGGGTGTTCTCCACAGCTACAGCAGTTTTTCCGGACCAATGCGACGACTGGCCAGCGTTTCTTTCACACTTTCACGCCCAGCTTCGGCGAGATGCTGTCGTATTAGTCCAAAGCGAAAGCGCAGAGGTTATCGAAGAATATTTGCGGGAAATCTTCCCCCAGCATCACTTCACGCGGCCTTCGCTGTCACTCTTGTGCCCCCAAAAAGAGCTGCCCTACTGGCAGCGGACGCATTCCGACTGGCAATTTTGGACCTATTTGAGCTCTCGGGGGTTAGCCGGTTTGATCCCCGATCTGCGCCGTCAACACTTCGACGCCTGCATAGTGTTTTTTACGGGGAATCCCTATTTTCCAAAAGTGAAAATCCTCTCGTTGATTTGCGGGGCGCGGCAAAAAATCGCGGTCAACGAGTACCTCCGGTTTATTGAACTCTCCCCCGCTTCTTTGCTCCGTTTTGCCTTCCAACGGTGGCGCTATGGCGTCGTCCCCAGGGCACCGGCGCGGTACGGAGAAGGTATTAGAGCCACCCGTGTATTAGTTATCCAAACGTGGGATGACGAGCGCATGAGGCGTATCTTTGCGCGCTTGCAGGAAGGTTCGTTTTTTCTAAGGCCGCAGTACTATTTGCTGACCAGAGAAGATAAGGCCGTGGCGTTCAACAACCTGCCACAGATCTCACGGATCCTGACTTACCCGGCTGGCGCGGGACCAGCCGATTACTGGAGATGCCTGCGAGACTTGAGGCGGCTGCGGTTCGATGCCACCGTTGTCGCGTTCACTGGCGAACGGACATACCTGAAGTTGAAATGTATTCCGTTTCTTTTGGGAATCCCCCATAAACTGGTATTTAACCGGCACTACGACTGCTTTTTCTTTTCACTGCGAAAACTCTTCTCTTACCGGCTGGGACAGCATGCGGAAGCTTTCGGAGTCACCCGCGTATTGATCGTGCAGACCTGGGATGAAGTGCACACCAGGCGCATGTTGAAGCGTCTGCGAGAAGGAGAGTACTTCAACAATCCGCAATACTATTTGTTCACCAGGCAAGATACAGCAGCGGCCTTTGCCGACGATACGCAGCTTGCGCAGATTCTAACGTATCCATCGGATGCCGGACTACTCGATTACTGGAAAAGCCTACGGGGATTGAGACGGCTTCGGTTTGACGCCGCCGTCGTGGCATTTACTGAAGAGCCGTCGTATTCGAAGCTGAAATGGGTCCCCTTCTTGGCAGGTATCCCAAGTAAACTTGTGTTTAACCGGCACTACGACTGCTTCTTCTTTACTGCTGCCAGGTTCCTGCGTTATTGGGTTCAGCGCTATACGGGGCCCGTCGGGAGTTTCCGTTCCTCAATCCCCAGATTACTTTGGTCGCTATTTCTGCCGCTTTTACGGTGCTTTTTGTTCCCTCTGCGATTTTTCTACCTCGTGACAGCCGTCACATGGCGCCGGCTAAGACGGGCCTATAATTCGCAGCAGTAAGGTGAATTTGTTTACGGTGGAGCGTTCTCCACTGTGCGCGGATTTGGCAGATCTTCGGGCCCCCTAACCGTCCTGCCAAATCCGCTTTTTTTATTGGCATTGGCTGGTGGCTCACGGCCGCGTTGGTAGCGTAACATCCTTTACACTTTTGTAGATGATTGATTAAAGGCGAGTTTTGGTACACGGAAAACGCGGAAAACACGGAGTAAGCTGAATTCTGGAGCATGAAGGCACCCAGGCAAGCGAAGCCTGACCAACATTTTGTTCAGGTGCCTTCATGCTCCAGAATTCAGCTTATTTCCGTGTCCTTTGTGTATTCCGTGTACTAACCCGCTTTTAGTCAACCATCCACCAAGTGTAAAGGATGTTATGCTACCAACGCGGCTGTGAGTCACCACCCACACCACCATCAAATCTTGCCGTTAACTGCGCGGACCTGCACCGAACCAAGCACCTGCTTTTCGTGAAGTGCCTTGTTGACGGCGTTCAGGTAAGCACGCGCGCTGGCATCGATCAGATCAGTACTCGCCGCCTTGCCGGTGTAGTTTTTCTCATTGAACAGAACATGGACAAAGGCTTCGCCTAAGGCATCCTTGCCGCGGGTCACCGACGTCAGCGTGTAATCGAGCAGCCGGCCAGGCAGCCCCGTAATACGATCGATAGCCCGAAAGGTTGCCGAGATCGGACCGTCGCCCGTAGCGGACTCCAACCAGATTTCTTCGCCCCGGGCCAGCCGAACGGTAGCCGTCGAAATCGGTTGGTTGCCTCCCACCACCTGAAGAAATTTGAGTGTATACGTATCGGGAATGATCTTGATCCCATCCTGGATGATGGTGATCAGATCTTCGTCGTAAATCTCCTTCTTCTGGTCGGCCACTTTGGTGAACAGGAAATAAGCCTTTTCCAGTTCTTCCGAACGCAACTCGTAGCCGAGCTCTTCGAATTTCCTCTTGAGAGCGTGCCGGCCGGAATGCTTGCCGAGCACCAGCGTGCTGCTGGGAGTGCCCACCGACTGGGGAGTCATGATCTCGTAAGTCAGCGCATTTTTCAGCATTCCGTCCTGGTGGATGCCCGCCTCGTGGGCAAAAGCATTCTTCCCCACAATGGCCTTATTGGGCTGAACGAAGATACCGGTCAGATTGGAAAGCAGGCGGCTGGAACGATAAATCTCTTCAGCCTTAATCTCGGTGTGATGCTCCAATGCTTCGCGCCGGGTTCGCAGCGCCATCACAATTTCTTCGAGCGATGCATTTCCTGCCCGCTCACCGATACCGTTGACGGTGCACTCGACTTGGCGCGCGCCGCTGCGAATGGCAGCCAGAGAGTTAGCAACTGCCAGACCCAAATCATTGTGGCAGTGGCTGCTGAAAATCGCTTTCCCGCTGTTGGGAACTCGCCGGATCACCTCGCCGAACAACGCGCCGATTTCCTCGGGGACGGCATAACCGACTGTATCGGGGATGTTGATAATGGTGGCGCCCGCCTCAATCGTCGCTTCAAAAATCTGGCACAGATAGTTGATGTCGGAACGGGTCGCGTCTTCTGCGGAAAACTCGACCTCTTCGCAAAAAGAGCGTGCCAGGCGCACTGCGTCGACTGCTTGTTGAAGAACTTCCTCGCGCGTTTTCCTCAGCTTGTGCTGCAAATGTATGTCTGAGGTGGCAATGAAAGTGTGGATGCGTGGCTTGCGGGCGTGTTGCACAGCCTGCCAGGCGCGCTCAATGTCAACACGTGTAGCGCGAGCCAGCGCGGCTATCGTGGGCCGGCGAACCTGCTGCCCGATGGCGCTTACTGCCTCAAAGTCGCCGTCGGAAGCGATGGGAAATCCAGCCTCGACGATATCGACATTGAGGCGCTCGAGTTGTTGCGCCATCTTCACTTTTTCCTCCAGGTTCAAACTCGCACCTGGGGACTGCTCTCCATCTCGAAGTGTGGTATCGAAAACAAAGATTTTGCTCATAGCCACTCCTCCAACGCGTCGAGAAATTTAACATAGCTTTGTGTTGGGAGACAAGTTAGGTCATCAGTCATCGGTCATCAGTCATCGGTCATCGGTCATCGGTCAACAGTCATCGGTCAACGGTCATCGGTCATCGGTCATCAGCCATGATCAGTCATCGGTCATCAGTTAACAGTCATCGGTCTTCACAGGTTCAGAAGTCATCGGCCAAACAAGTCACCGACTCAGATCCGAGCGATTTCTGGCTTCCAAACTTTATGACTTCCGGACCTGATGACCGATGACTGATGACTGATGACTGTTCGACTAATGGATTGATCCACGCTCATCATGGCCTTATAATATCGCTCTCCTCCTCCAGGAGAACATCATCATGGCATCCGTTTGGTCGGGTTCTATTACGTTTGGGCTAGTCTCCGTTCCAGTGCAGCTTCACTCAGCGCTTCATTACAAGGATATTTCGTTCAACCTGCTTCACAAAGAGTGCAAGTCGCGCATCAAGCAGCAGACGTATTGTCCCACCTGCGATCGGACGATCGATCGCAGCGAGCTGGTGAAGGGCTATGAGTACTCAAAGGACCAATATGTGATCATGGAAGATGCCGACTTTGACAAGGTGGAAGTATCGGCCAGCCGTAATATCGACGTGATGGCCTTTGTGGACCTCAAAAGCGTTGATCCGATTTATTTCAGCCGGCCCTACTTCCTTACTCCCGAGCCGGGCAGCGAAAAGACCTTCACGCTGCTAGTGCGCGCTATGGAGAAAAGTCACAAAGTGGGCGTGGTCCGCTACGTCATGCGTGGAAAGGAATATGTCGGCTGCGTCGCCCCCCGCGGTAAGGGGCTACTGTTGTTTGTGATGTATCACCAGGATGAAGTGAAGGACATTGGGGACTTCAGCACAGATTATAAGGTTGCGTTGCGTGACAAAGAGGTCACTCTGGCGGAGCAGTTGATCGATAATCTGACCGAGGACTTCAGCCCCGAGATGTTAAAGGACAACTATCGAGAAAAGCTGATGGAGATTCTCGATCAGAAGATGCAGGGCCGCGCCATTGCCCTAGCCCCTGCAAAACGGCCGCCGGCAAAAGTGGTCAATCTGATGGATGCTCTGAAGAAAAGCGTGATGGAAACGGCGAAAGCCAAGCACAAACCCGCCGTCAAAGTGCAGGCCGTTCGTGAAAAGAAACGAAAGAAAGCTTAGTAAGTCGAAAGTCAACAAGTCATCAGATCACCAAAATTGCGGAATGCGGATTGCGGAATGCGGATTGTGGGTCGCGTCCGTCGTCCGTGGTCCGTCGTCCGTTGTTCCTTTCAGTCCATCTAATCTACTCATGCCACGGACAACGGACGACTGACAACGGACATTTTTTCAATCCCGCAATCTTTCGTAGTTTGAACCATGTATACCCCAAAAGAGGCAGCCAAGATTCTTAACGTTCAGGAATCCAAAATCAGATACTGGTCCCGTATCGGGCTGATAAAACCGAGTGTTCGCACCGCGGGACGCAAGCTTTACAACTTTCAGGATTTGCTCTGTCTTCGAACAGCAAAAGCGCTGGTAGAAAACGGCTATGCTCCGCATCGCATCAAGATGTGTCTGCGCAATCTTCAATCTTTTTTCCCGGAAGGAGATCACCGCCTTCACGCGCTCAAGATATTTGGCGACGGCAAGAAGCTGATCGTAGACGTGGAAGGAAGGCTGGTGGATTCAAATACCGGCCAGCAGATCCTCCAGTTCCATGTGGACCGCGCGATGCGCGATCTGCGCAACAAGATTCGTGATATTGCCGGGCGCGCAGAGGACGCCCAGTACTGGTTTGACAAGGGAACTTACCTGGATAGCGACGCGGAAACGTACCAGGAGGCAATTCATTCTTACGAGACTTCCATCCGCCTGGACGGTTCGCTTCCGCATGCGTACGTCAACCTGGGAAATGTCTACTACAACATGGGCCAGACGCGGAGGGCCGAAGAGCTTTACCGGCAGGCTCTGCAACGCGATCAAGACCACCCGCAGGCTCACTACAATCTGGGCAACGTCCTCGAAGAACACGGCAGTATGCAGGAAGCGATCTACCACTGGAAGCGCGCGTTCGAACTGGACCCAAAGTTTCCCGATCCCCTATTTAACCTGGGCCTCATCTATCAAAAGATGAACATGCGCAAAGAGGCCAGGGTGTACTGGAAGAAATACCTGCAACTGGACCCCAACAGCCCCTGGGCGGACATGGCGAGGAATCAGCTAAAGAATCTGCAGTAAATTGCCCATTGCGGATTGCGGATTTCGGATTGCGGATTGGTCAGGTCCCTTTTCCGTGGTCCATTGGCCCGTCGTCCGTTGTTCCCTTCCGTCCCTGATCTGCTCATTGTTTGCTACCAACGGACAACTGACAACGCACGTTATTTCAATGCGTAACCGGCAATCCGGTAGATAAGTCGGCAGGTCAGCAAGTGAGCAGGTCATCGCGCCGTTGGATCTCATGGTAGAGACGGCGCGGTGCGCCGTCTCATCCGAACGATTAGCTGAATTGTTGCGTTGAGACGCGGCAGCGCCGCGTCTTGTCCGCGAAGCGGACCAATAGCAGTAGCCGGGGGTGCCGACGCG
>DASYPF010000191.1:0-22289 GCA_036006905.1 Acidobacteriota bacterium | reverse complement strand
CGCACGTCCACAACCAAACGAGTGACGCGAGCCATGTCAAGAAGGGGCGCATGATCGGCGGCTGCCGGCTTGGTGGCGGCACCCACAGAGCCGCGACCGGAAGGGAGCGGCGCGCCAGATTGAGTCATCGCGATCAGGCTCGCAAAATCGGATCGCCCGCATCTTTGCTGCAGCAACTCTGCGCTGCTGTAGTCGCAAAGTGTCACACCGGCGCGCCGCTCCCTTCCGGTCGCGGCTCTGTGCGTGCCGGTATCAAAGGTCAACGTCTACGCCCGACGTAGGCGTGGACGTTGACGTGCGCGTGATCGTGATCGGCCTTTTCTTTTTGGTTGCAGCCGCGCTACGTAGCATGTTGGCGACTTCTTGCTTTTGCAGCAAGATTTTTTACCGATGACCGATGACTAATGACTGATGACCAATGACGCTTTCGGTTGCGGCTCAGCTGCGCTAGCCCTCTGGTGTGAAGCTAGGATCACTCCTCCTTTACCTCGACAATGCTGTCCGCTGCTACATCCTTCATCGTCGAGATTCTACCAGACGGCCACTTCACGACCAATTCGCGGATCAGCTTCGACTTTCCCAACCCAAAATGCGCCCGAAAATCATTTGACGACGCGAAACTTCCTCCCGCCTTGACCTCACGCATCTGGGTCATCTCGTCAGTCTTTACAGAAACCCTGGCCCCGACCCCATGACGATTACTGCGCGTTCCCACCAGCTTCACCAGGATCCAGTGATTTCCCAGCTTCCCCTGATTCATCAGCAGCACCGGAGTGTCGTCCAGCGCAATGACGGCCGCATCGATATAGCCGTCGTTGTTGAAATCGGCAAAGGCCGCCCCTCGAAAGGACTTCAACGCCTTCATTCCCGGACCGGCCTGCGCCGTCACGTTGACAAACCTTCCATAACCGTCGTTCAAATACAATTTGTTTTGCTGCCGATAAGAAATCTTCAGCCCATATTTGTCTACCTGCGGATAAATGTGGCCGTTGGCGATAAATAGGTCTTTAAAACCGTCATTGTTGAAGTCAAAGAAACCGACTCCCCAGCTCAAATCGCGCTGGCTGTCTGCTGCAATACCGGTGTCGACGGACACATCGGTGAAGAACCCTTTTCCGGAATTGTGGTAAATGGTGTTGTAATCGTCCGAGAAGTTGGTCACCACAATATCGAGCCATCCGTCATTGTCGTAATCCTCGAAATCAACGCCCATACCGGCCTGTTCGCGTCCGTCCTCGCTGAAGGCCACACCGGCGGGCACGCCCACTTCGGTAAAAGTGCCGTTGCCTTCATTTCGATAAAGATAATTTGGGGTGCTGTCATTGGCGACATAAAGGTCAGGCCGGCCGTCATTGTTGTAATCTCCCCAGACAGCTCCCAGCCCGTAATAACCATTCTTGTCAGCGACGCCTGCTCTTTCCGACATATCGGTGAAAGTCCCGTCGCCGTTATTGTGATACAGCGTATCGCCGGCCCCTTTTAAGCCGCGCGGGCCGCAGGCGACCGGAATTCCCTTGTAAGAGCAAAACTTGCCCTCGACCGGAAGATGGTTGATGTCGTAGTCGAGATAGTTGGCAACAAACAAATCGAGATATCCATCGCCGTCGTAATCCGCCGCTGCCGCAGCGGATGACCAGCGCGCATCGCCGACTCCCGCTTGCCTGGTGACATCCGTAAAAGTTCCGTCGCCATTGTTTCGATAGAGGATATTGGGACCAAAGTTGCAGACGTAAATGTCGTCAAAGCCGTCATTGTTGTAATCGAAGATGAGGACACCTTTGCCCCAGGTTTCGCCGCCGTCAACTCCCGCTTGCCGCGTTACGTCTGCGAAGGTCCCGTCCCCATTGTTCCGATACAGGACGTTATGATTTTTGCGTTTTCCCGATCGAAGCTCTTCGATTGTGGCTCCATTGACAATGTACAAATCCATCCAGCCGTCGTTGTTGTAGTCGATTACTCCGATGCCGCCGCCCACCGACTCGATTAAGAAATGTTTGTCCGCATCGCCGCTGGTTATCCGCATGTTGATGCCTGCCTGCTGGTGCGTATCGAAAAGCATCGGGATGGTGAGATTTTCGGCCGGTCGGAAGGCCCAAAACACCACTGTCCCTGAGAGGCAGGCAAGAAGCAGTTTCGATGTTTCAGTCTTCATACTCCAAGCTTCAGCTCTATTCTCCGTGCCAACCGTGTGGTCTCTGTAATATAATACTGAGCATTAAATTCTTTACCGGCCGCAAAGATTCTTACGCACGACGTGTCCTCGTGTCGCCGCATCCGCGTGTCCCTGAGGTTTTGGTTGCGGCCCTGCCGCGCTAAGCCTCTTTGGTGAACACTTGTGAATAATGCGGCCCTATCACTGCGCTTTTCGCGAATGGAAAGACTTGAATTTTATTTCGCCCGATTTGGCGGAACGGTTTTCGGCGTTGAGCGCCGTTGCTTTTCGGAACAGAACATCGGATTCTTCTTTTCTTCCGCTTTCCAAAAGCAAGCGGCCCAACGCGTAAAGCGCTTTTGTATCGGAAGGATTTAACTGAAGGCTCTTTTGAAACGCCCGTTCAGCGTCCGGCAACTTTGCCAGATGGAGCAGGCAGCGGCCCTGAGAGTAAAAGGCGTCGGCGTTGTCAGGCATTTTTTCCACTGCGATATTCAAATCGGCCAATGCCCGTTCCCAGTCAGCTTGAAAGATTCGGGAGATGCCGCGAAAGTAGTAACTCAATGGATGTTCCGGGTTGTGGCGAATCTCTTCGCTAAACTCGGTTATTGCCGCATCGTACTCGGCCAGCGCGTGCAGAATCAGGCCACGGTGAAAATGGAGCAGCGGTGTGCCGGGGCTAATGCGGGCAAGACGATCGAATGTCGCCAAGGCGTCGACCGTCTGGTTCAAATTGTGCTGCGCCCGACCCAGATTGAGCAGCGCTTCGGCATTGCCGGGCTGAAGTTCCACAGCACGACGGAGATCTGACTGGGCGGCTTCGTTCTTTTTGTCGTCCAGCATAGCCATTCCACGGCCAAGGTAAGCTTCGGCCAATCCATTTTGAAAGCGGGCATCGTCAGGCCATCGGCGGCGGCCTTCCGCGAAAACCCCAATCGCCCGATCAAAACGCGACTCTCGTCCTGCGTGGTTGCCTACGGTCAGATAAAAACGTTTCTCTTGCGGAAAGCGTTTGAGGCCTTCGGCTGCCACAGAATTCAGTTCGTTGTCCTTTCCCTGAAGCTGATAGACAGCGCAAAGCTCAACGTAGGGGATTAAAAGACCCGGATGGACTTTCAAGCACTGCTTCAAGAGGGTCTCGGCCGGAGCCAGATCACGCCGAGCCAGCGCCTCGCTTCCGCGGCGGCAGACGTCTACTCTCTGCGCGGCCAGATTGCCGGTCACAGTAAAAACAATCAATAGAGGAATCAACATTACGCACATCGGATTGTAAAACGGCCGTTGTCAAAGCACAAGCCGGGGTGTCCAGTGCACCAGCAGAGCCGCGACCGGAAGGGCCTGTTGCCCAAAACGTTTTCTCTGTGAAACCTCTGTGACACAAACGTGTCACATCTTGTTTTTTGGACAAGAAATTTAACCACCAAGGACACCAAGGACACAAAGCCAGAATTCCAGTGTCTGACAAATCAGGCCTTGGTGACCTTGGTGTCCTTGGTGGTTAAAATGTGCATGCACAATTTTGGTTGCGGCTTGGCCGCTCCGTGTTCTCTGTGGCTCTGTGGTGATTTACCGTCGAGCTCCTCACCACAGAGCCACGGAGATCACAGAGGATGCACAGAGATTTGCCTTTGAGCAACACGCCCAGAATTTCAAGTACAATACCCGACATGAAGAGACGCTCCTTCCTCCAGTCTGCACTGACGGCGAGCGGCGCCATGATTCCGCAGCTTTCCACTTTGGCCGGAGCGGCTCTGCCGCCGATGAAGATCACTCGCATTCGCTACTATCTGTCCCCCAATCCGCGGCCGACGTTCAATCAAAGCACGAACATCGTCATTGTGGAGACCGATCTGGGAATCCATGGAATTGGAGAAGGCGGATCCAAAGACACCATCGAACAAGCCGCCGCGATGTTAATTGGTGAAGACCCGGGACGGATAGAACATTTGTGGCAACTCATGTACCGTGGTTACTTCTACCCGCCCGGCCGCGAAAAACTGCATGCCATCGGCGCGCTGGACATGGCACTGTGGGACATCAAGGGAAAAGCACTGGGGGTTCCCGTCTACGAATTGCTGGGCGGCTTGTCGCGCGATCACGTCGAGTGCTATTCCACCGGATTTCCTAACAAGGGAAGCCTGAAGGAAACAGCGCGTGCCTGCATCGAATCGGGTTTTCGTGCGTTCCGCACGTCGGTGGCAGGCCCTGAGGCCGGCAAGCCTTTCAACTCGCATGAGATGGTGCGAAAGACATTTGAGAACTGCAGAGAAATTCGAGAGGGTGCCGGCAAAAACGGCGATTGGGCTATCGATTATCACACGCGCTTCGATTTGCCCGATGCAGTCCGGCTGAGCACATTGATCGAGGAGCTGGAACCTTACTTTACCGAAGATTTGATCCGATCAGAAAATCCTGGCGTGTACCGCACCCTGCGCCAGAAGGTGAAGGTGCCGATTGCCGTAGGCGAGCAATTTGGTGATCGCTGGGATGTCAACGAACTAATTGAGCAACAATTAATCGATTACTCTCGTGTCACGATTCCAAACTCAGGCGGCATCACCGAGTTTATCAAGATTGCCGCTCTGTGCGAAACGCACTATGTCGGCCTGATCCCTCACTTCACCGGCCCGGTCTCGGAAGCCGCGTTGGTCCATGCCTGTAGCGCCTTTCCCGGACCGGTACTGATGGAGATGGTGGGCGAAGGCCCTCGCAATGAGCCACACCTCCCGCAGCATTTTGATTTTCGCAACGGCAAGCTCTGGCCGAATCGGCGCCCCGGTCTGGGCGTAGAGTTCGATCCCAGCCGCGCCAAGCTGTTAGCTGAAGTTACCGAACGCGTCCGCCCGATCCAGACTTACAATCGCCCGGATGGGTCGATTACCAACTGGTAGAGAACCAGGAGGCAGTCGGCAGGAGGCAGTAGGCAGTCGGCAGTCGGCAGTCGGCAGTCGGCAGTCGGCAGGGAGGGAGGCAGGAGGCAGAGCCCAGAGCGTAAGCGACGGGTCCCGCCAGAGCAACAACATCTGCCAGAACAAGTTTTTGAGGGCCGACTTACTCTGGCAGGACCGGTCGCTTAAACGTGTGAAAAAATCGATCTGATCGTACGGGCGGCCCTGCGTGGCCGCCCGAATGCGTGCGCCATCATTGGGAAAAACGGGAGACCACACAGGGTCGCCCGTACCGATCAAATCAATTTTTTCAGGTTCTTATGCTGCGGGCTCTACCACCTGCCTCCTGCCGACCGCCGTCTGCCGACTGCGTCCTGCCGACTGCCCACCGCCTCCTGCCGACTGAAATCATTCCACGCGGAAGAGGTGACCGCCGCCCGGGGCGATCCAGTCCATTTCGCGGCCGAAGGACTCCTCCTTGCCGGAATACTGGGAGATGTGGATCAATTTGGCGCCAGTTTTTTTCAGCTCGATTTTGTAGCGGAAGGAATTTTGCAGGTCCCTGTTGACCAACATTAAATATGGCCTTCTCTGATCGTCAACGAATTCGCCGATCATAAACCGTCCTTGAATCGGCGGCACAATGCGCTGCAGCATTTCGACGGATTTGACCAGTTTGCTCTCACTCAGGTGACGGCATTCGGGTGGAACGTCCGGATAGTGATAAACGCCGGTGCTCACCAGCTTCTTCAATGTCGGCGCCAGTGCGTGAATCTCGTTGTTGACACGGCGCAACATCTCCCACGAGGATGTCTTGTTGCCGAACTGATCAATCGGCCCCAAACGGTAATTGCCTATCGGCCAGGTGAAGTAACTGAAGTATTGAATTCCGCGCGCTCCGCTGGCCATCGTGGCATATGCCTGGAGGTGATAGGTAGCGTCGCTGTTTTCCATGTAATTAAAGTGCGCATTGGAAAGGACGCAGTTCCAGAATGGAACGGCCGTCTCCAGCGATAATCTTCTTACCACTTCCAGATTCGTATAGAAGGAATCTACCATTTGACCGTTCACCAGCGAATAGTTGTCATAACTCAGAAATGGCTGGCGAATGGTGTTAACCAGCATGCGCACGTAGTCATCGTAGCTGGCCGTTCCCATTGCTTCGGGCGAAACCCGCATGGGAAATAAGTTGACGTAGGGCCACTTGCCGGGCATGGTCTCGCGAATCAGACGGGCAACCATCCCCAGATTTGGCATCGCCCGCGCGTGCGGTTCATCGCGCAGCATAAATCCGATGACAGCAGGACTTTTGCCCACTTCTTTGGCAAGCGATTCGATATTGCGACGCGCTTCAGCTTCATTGAAAGCATTGTTAAAGTCATACCCATTCGCCCGTGGATCGGAGACAAAGACCCGCAGTCCCGCCTTCTCAAACATTGGAAGATCCTTGACGTGAGCAAAGCCGGCGATGTTGATTCCGGCCTCCTTCATCCACTGAAGTTGCAGTGGATCTGCGGGCGTGGGCCCCCAGGACATCACCACAAAATCTTCCGGCGGCACGCGGTGTTCAGGAAAAATGTTCTGTGCGCGCAACCCTTGCAGCCAAGCAAGAAGTAGCGCGCCCAGCAAGGCGAGTATTTTGATTTTTCCGTCCGGCATTTTTGATTTCCTCCCCAGATACGGCTGGGCCCCAATTTCTATCACGTCGATTGTGGGTTTACAAACACGGGAAACGTGGAGAGAATCTACACTCGGCTGGAACTGGGAATGAAACTAGGTCAGTTGTCCGTGGTCCGTTGTCGGTTGTGCGTTGTGCGTGGAACGCCCGCTTCCGGCGTGCCCGGGTTTCGAGCACATCGAGCACGCAAGATGCGTGCGCTCCCAGGCACCACCACAACGGACCACGGACAACTGACCACGGACAACTGACCTGACTCATCCGCGGCCGGAATGGAGAAAAGTGAACCTAACCTGGATTGATTGGTCCATCATCTCGGCTTATTTCGCGGTGAGCCTGGCTGTTGGCGTGTACTTTACGCGGCGCGCCGGCAAAAGCACCGAGCAGTACTTCCTTGCCGGGCGATCCATTCCCTGGTGGCTGGCGGGAGTCTCCATTGTCGCCACCACATTTTCTTCAGATACGCCGCTGCTGGTGACCGGAATCACTGCTCGAGGGGGCATCGCGGGCAACTGGGTATGGTGGGCGTTTGTACTTTCCGGGATGCTCACCGTATTCTTCTTCGCTCGGTTGTGGCGGCGCGCCGGAGTCATGACCGACGTCGAGTTTGCTTCCATCCGTTATTCCGGAAAGGCCGCCGATTTTCTGCGCATTTTTCGCGGTGTGTATCTGGCAATCCCCATCAATGCCATCGTTGCAGGATCGGTCACTCTGGGAATGGTGAAGATTCTCAAAGCCACGATCGGCATCAATGAAACTGTCGCCGTCCTGTGCTGCTTTGGCATCACCGCCCTTTACTCCACGTTGGGTGGTTTTCTGGGGGTGTTGTGGACTGATTTCTTCCAGTTCTTCCTCGCGATGGTGGGCTCGGTCGGGCTGTCTTACTTTGCCGTGCGCGCTGTTGGCGGTCTGAAGGCACTGCCTGCCGGCCTTGCCGCAACGCACGGGGGCTCTTCGGAGAGTATCTTGACTTTTCTGCCACATGGCGACTCCGCCTATTTGCCGCTGGTCACGCTGCTTGTTTTTTTTACCGTGCAATGGTGGGCGGTTTGGTATCCGGGCGCGGAACCCGGCGGTGGAGGTTACGTAGCGCAGCGGATGTTTGCCTCCAAGGACGAAAAGTCATCAATGCTGGCGACGCTGAGCTTTAACGTCATGCACTATACGCTCCGACCCTGGCCATGGATTCTGACGGCCTTGGCGGCCATGATCTATTACGCCGGCAATGCTTCCGTTCAAGCGGATCCTGAATCGGGCTACGTTCGCATGATTGTCGACGTACTGCCTATCGGATGGCGCGGCATCCTGGTCGCTGCGATGATGGCTGCGTACATGTCAACCATCTCGACGCAGTTGAACTGGGGCGCTTCCTATCTGGTAAACGACGTCTATCGGCCATATATTCGCAAAGATGCCGGCGAGCGACATTACGTCCTCGCATCCCGCATCGCCTCCGTGATCATCATGGCGCTGACGGGTCTGGTGGCGCTCAAGCTTGGAAAGGTGACCCGAGCACTCGATATCCTGCTGTCGATCGGAGCCGGCACGGGACTGGTGCTGATCCTTCGCTGGTACTGGTGGCGCATCAATGCATGGTCGGAGATTTCTGCCATGATTGCGGCAGCAGTCGTCTCACTCACATTAGAGTATCAGATTGGGCCTGAGCCATTCGGCTTGGGTCGAACTTCTCACGATTTGCAGGTTTTCTTCGCCTACTCCCTGGTGATCACCACGGCGATTGTGACGGTAGTGTGGCTTGTGGTCACCTATCTGACGCGTCCGGTGGATCAGCCGACACTGGTGGCTTTCTACCGTCGGACGCGCCCTAACAGGACCGGTTGGGGACCGATCGCCCGCCTTGCCCCCGAGGTCGTCACGACCGAAGGGGGGATGGTCTCGCTGATTCAGTGGGCGCTCGGGTGCGCGTTCATTTACCTTTCGCTGTTTGGTGTTGGATATTTCCTTTTTGGCCGATATATCTTGGGGTTGATTTTAATCGCGCTTTCACTTGCCGCCGGATACGGAATCTTCGTCGGGCTAAAGGGAAAGGAGCGAGATGATCTATGGCAGAAGGCGGATGGAGCGTAGGTAGACGGTAGGAGGCAGTCGGCAGAAGTAGAAGTCATCGGTCATCAGTCATCGGTCATCAGTCATCGGTCATCGGTCATCGGTCATCGGTCATCAGTCATCGGTCATCAGTCATCGGTCATCAGTCATCAGTCATCGGTCATCGGTCATCAGTCATCGGTCAGCAGTCATCGGTAAACCAAAATTATCGAACTTGTTACAGCTTTGGTAGCCTAAAATCTTTGCAGCTGACAAAGAATTTGAGGGTTAGTACTACAGCGCGGGAAGCCGTATGAAAAATAATGATGCTGTCTTCAACTTCGGCGGATCCTATACGATCGCACAACAGCATCAAGCGCACATTTTCTCCGTCAACGCTTTTCAATCGCTTCTCTAGCCGACGGGTTCTGCAAACGCAGCGCCGAAGATGTCAGAGCCCGGAGCGTCAGCGACGGGTCCTGCCGGAGTAACAATCTCCGCCAGAGGAAGGTTTGGATCGCCGACTTACTTTGGCGGGACCCGTCGCTGACGCTCCGGGCTCTGACGTTTTGCCGCGGTCCCAGGGCTCGCGCTTGAACTTGGGGAAAATTAGGGAGAACACAAAGGTTTCACAGAGAAAGCTGATTTGGGCAACGGGCAACACGCCCTTACGCTCCCGGCTCCGACAGTGGGGAGAAGAACAGATGATGAATGGAATTTGGCAGTCGATAATAGTTAGTAGTCAGTAGTTAACAAGTTGTCGCGGTGTTGAGTTTTTGATTTGATAACCTGATAACTGTTTGACCTGTGGACCTGTGACCTGTGGACCTGTGACCTGCTGATCGATGACTGATGACCGATGACCAATGACGAATGACGAATAACGCTTTTTACTGCCGACTGCTTCCTCTGGTTGCGATTCTGCTTGCATGCCTTTCCACGCCCCTGCATGCACAGGCGGCACGCGTGTGGGAAGCGCCATTGGTGATTCCCACCTACGAGCTGGGCCCGGCGGATCCCAACCCGGTCCTGCTCGAGAAGCAGCGCCGCGGCTGGCATCCCATTTACCCTTACCCGCGGCTGGACTCGCTGACGAACCATCGCGTCGACAAGTCCTATAGAGCCGTCTATCTGGAAAATGAATACTTGCGCGTCACGGTCCTGCCCGAGCTTGGGGGACACCTATACGCGATCTTCGACAAGACAGCCAATCGCGATGTCCTGTACACCAATCATGTCGTCAAGTACGCCATGGTCGCAATCCGCGGCGCCTGGGTTTCCGGTGGAATTGAGTGGAATTTCCCCGACGGCCACACGCTCACCACTGTTTCTCCGATCGATTATGTGACGAAAAGCGAGAAGGATGGCAGCGCCTCAGTGACCGTGGGTGATACGGAACGAGTGCAGCGCATGCAATGGGCGGTGACCATCCGCCTGCGGCCTGGATGGAAAGTAGTGGAGACAGAAGTAACGCTCAACAACCGCCGCGAGACCCCCGGCCGATACTGGTTTTGGGCCACTGCTGCAGCTCATGCAACCGATGACATGCGCTTTATCTATCCGATGCGCGAAGCCTACCCGCACACGTTCTGGCCGGTTTTTTCTTTCCCCAACGAGAAGGGTGTTGACATCGGCACCTATCGCGAAGTTCCCAACTACCTTTCTCTGTTTGCCCGCAACTCATTGCGGGACTTTTTCGGAATTTATTACGAGAAGTCCGATTGGGGTGTTGTGCATGTGTCCGACCATCGCCGGGTTCCGGGCAAGAAGAGCTGGACCTGGGGCACCGATGACGCGGGCAACGTATGGATTGAGAAGCTTACTGACCGCGACGGCCAGTACGTGGAGTTCCAGGCGGGCCGTTTTGAGACTCAGATGGAACACGAGTTCATGGAGCCGCATCGCGTCGAACGCTTCACCGAGTACTGGTATCCTGTAGACCGGCTCGGCGGTCCTTTTGACGAAGCGACGCGCAATGCTGCACTGCATCTCGCAATAACGGGAAAGCAGGCTCGAATCACTGTGAACGCCAACCACCGCTTCGACGATGCGCGGGTGATCTTGGAAGCAGCTTCCGAACCGCGACTTTCAGAAGTTGTGAAAAAATCCAAACCGCGACTGTTAGCGCGCGACTCGGAATCTGTTGGATCATCGGAGAACTTTATTCAGCTCGGATCGCAACCCGTCAGCCTCGATCCCGCAAAGCCTCTGACAGTCACGTTTGATTTGCCCGCCGGCGCCTTGGACAAACCTTTAACCGTCACTCTTGGATCGAAGGAGGGCCAGGAGCTTCTTCGCTACCGCACTGATCTCCCGGTGGATGGAAATCCGGACTTCAGACCGGCGACTCGACCTGTTTCGGACAAAAAAGTAGAAAGAAGCGCCGAACAGGCCTACTTTGAGGGACTGATGGCCGATAAGGAAAGCCTTGAAGTTGTGGCTAGACAGTTCTACCAAGAGGCGCTGAAGAGCGATCCCGGATTTGCAGCGGCGCACGTAGCGCTCGGACTATCCTTTTATCGAAGTGGTTTGTTCGATGAAGCCGAGAAACACCTCGAGGCAGCGCTGCTGCGCAACAGATATCTAGCCGAAGCTCACTATTATCTTGGATTGGTATGTCGGGCGCATAGACGGAATGTCGAAGCTGCCAAACATTTGCTAAGCGCCGCAGGAGCGGGCTACCGGGAAGCCACCGCATACTATGTTTTGGGAGAGATGGCGCTGCAAGCGGGGAACACAACCGATGCCATCGATCACCTGAAGCACTCTGTTGCGCGCAATCCTTTGGATTTGAAGGCTCGCACGCTGCTGGCTCGAGCCGAGGCCGGGATGGGTCACATGCAGCAGGCGCGCGAAAATATCGATTCGGTCGTGCGCGAAATGCCGATCGATTATCTTGCCTTGCGCGAGCAAATCAAAATCCATCGCGCGCTTCAGGATGATGACGGATCGGGCCGGGCACGCGACGAACTGCACCGGCTACTTTCACGTGAACCGGATTCTGTACTCGAGCTGGCTTTTGATTATGCGGCTATCGGCTCGTACGTTGATTGTCGCAGCCTGCTGGAAGAAGCTATCAATCAGGCATCGGTCATCGGTCATCGGTTATCGGTTGAGTCAGCAAGTCAACAGGTCAGCAGGTCAGCAGGTCTACAGGCCGGCAGGGAAACGGAGTTGCAGGTCGAAGCTTCCCCAAGTCGGCAAGTCAACACGCCCGGTGGTATCTACGCCATGCTCCATTACACGCTCGGCTACTTCTACGAGATTACAGGAGACAAAGAGAAGGGGCTCGCTCAATATGCGCTGGGTGCCGCAGCCGATCCCGCCTTCGTTTTCCCACATCGCGTCGAAGAGATTGAAGTGCTGCAGTGCGCCCGTGCAGCCAATCCGAATGATGGACGTGCCGCATATTATCTGGGCAACGTGCTGGCCTCGAAGCACCGCAACGACGAAGCGCTCTCCGCCTGGCGTGACGCCGTCCGGCTGGATCCATCCAATGCGATGGCGCATCGGAACTTGGGCAAGGCATTGGGAAGCGCCGAAGGGTTGCACAAGAATGGAACGCGCAAAAATGGCAACACTGTAGCGGCGCGTGACCGTGCGCCCCTGCGTCCAAACTCGCCGCTAAAGCGCGAGGCGGTTACTCACTACGAGCGCGCGATCAAACTGGCACCCGATGACTTCCATATTTATCTGGAGCTGGACAGATTACTCGCTGAATTGACTGAAACCAAACGCCGCATCACACTTCTGGAGAGTGCTTCACCGGCGGCTCGCACACATTCATCGCTCACGCTGGCCTTGGCAGCGGCCTATGCGGACGCCGGGCGATTTCAGGACGCGAGCGGCTTGTTGGCGCACAATTCCTTTACCTCAGGCGAGCACGAAACGTCGGGCCTGGCCATTTACAGAAGAGTGCATCTGGGGCTGGCGCAGCGTCATCAGAAGGCAGGCCGGCATGATGAGGCTGCAGCCGAATTAGTCAAGGCTACCGAATATCCGCGTAATTTTGGCGTAGGACGGTCATCCTACGAATCACATGCGAGAGAATATGTAGCCGCCGCACGCGAGCTGGAAGCGGCAGGAAAACGAGACGACGCCGACAAACTGTGGCAGCGTGCGGCCAGTGATCCTTTAAAATCGCCGGTGCAGCCTTCCGAGCCATGGTCTGAGCATTATTACTACAAAGCGCTGGCGCTCGATCATGTCAGCCGCCACGACGAAGCCCGCGCACTGTACGAACGTCTTGCCGCGCTCAACGACGAAGACCGGATGCTGGAAACCGAGGCGGATCCTCCAAGAGGATCGATTCGCTTTCTGCTGGCAGGATCGGGATTGAAAGCGCTGGGACGCGTCGCCGAGGCGCGCGCAGCCTTGAAGCAAGCGCTTCGCCTCGATCCCAGCAACCAACTGGCCGGCGCATTGCTTGCAAGCCTAAAAGCGAAATAGAAGCGGGGATGAGGAAGCGGATGCTTCCATCGTGCTGTCCGCGAAGCGGACCAATAGCAGTAGCCGGGGGTGCCGAGGCGCAAAGCGCAAGGCACCCCCGGTCGGCGATTCAGAAAATAATCGGACCGCGCTAGCGGTCCCATTTTCCCTGGTTTTTTCGTCGCAAATTCCTCGCCAGACCCTGCGTTGAAGTCAACAGGATTGGGGCCACCCGTATTTCCTTACCTCACGGACAAAGACATCACCTGGGACGGACGCATCGACGCCGAACCAAATGGGACCGCTTGCGCGGTCCGGGCGATATGGGGGACCGCAGACCGGGGGTGCTTCGCGCTGCGCGCGTGGGCACCCCCGGCTACTGCTATGCGTCCGCTTCGCGGACAAAGCACAGCCTTTCAGCGCCACTGCAGCGTGAAAGAATGTACAAACTCAAGGCGCGCCAATGGCGCGCCGCACTCTCCGGCTCTCCCACTCAGCCACTCTCCGGTTCTCCCACTTCCAGGACTGCCAGCCCATCCCCCGGCGTCGACACCATGATGGATCCTTCCTTTGCCGCATCGCGGAGGCGGGGCCCGTAATACTCAGCCTGCACGCGCTCGGTTACCGGCTTGACATTCTCTGCTGCGGTGAGCACCAGTACATTGCCTCCAAAACCTCCGCCCATCAGCCGCGCGCCGTATACAGACGAATCAGATTCGATGATGTCCATCAGCCGGTCGACTTCATCCGTACAGACTTCGTAGAAATCCCGCAAGCTCAGATGCGATTGACCAAGCAGCACTCCGACCGATTGCATTGCTTCGTCTATTTCATTGGACGGATCGGTTGCGCCTATTTCCGACATTTTATGGAACAATCGAACTGCCTCAGCGACCCTGCTTATCTCGCCCAGATGGTGAAACGCGCGCGCGCGTATTTTCAACGAACCCCTGAAACTGTCTCTTAAGAGCGCCGGGAAAGCGCGCCGGCATTGTGCTAGAGCATCCGGATAGCTTTCCGACAACTCGACCACGGTCATCGCCAAAGGGAGTTCATTCACCAACCTCTCCAGAGTTGCCACAGCCGCGGCAAAATCGGTCGGTAGCAGGAAAAGTGCATCTTGCCAGGCCCGCGCCCGCGACGGATCACTATATTTCCATTTTTCGATGATGGCGGGAATCAGTATCCGTGAAACAGCCGCGCGTTCGTTGTACTGCAGCATTACTTCACTTCCCTTATCGGCGGCGTGGGAAAAGAACGTAACCCAGCGAAATGGCCCGGAAGGCGCATCCACCAGATCCACTCCTTGTCCCGGGTATCGGATGTGGACAGCGTGCCGCGCTTTTGACAGACAAATCGTCAAATGGTCCATCGCGCCTCCGCGCGTTCCCATGTACCACTCCGCCTGCGATGAGTCGCGCGCCAGTTCTTCAGCGCCGCAGTCGATCCCATTGACGGCGCGCACAGCGGCGCCCGAAAGCACCACCAGGGCGGACGAGGACGATGCTCCGCCGCCGGCCGGAATTGACGAATCGACTAAGAAATCAAAACCGTGCTCGATTTGCCGCGCGTACTTGTGGCGGGCAAAATACACCGATCCTTTAACGTAATTGCCCCAGTGCGGCGCGGGAGTGAGGCGCGAATAAAGGAAACCTGTCCAGGAATCCTGCGGCGGGCCGCCTACTGTCTTGCCTGGACCCTCATCCGGTGTGAATTCAAATGCCGGATACTCGCTCAGTGTTGAAGCTCCCCGAATGCGGCCCGTTTCCGCGTGGCGGAAAAGCATGACCATGGCGTGCTCGCGGCTGCCAAACGTCAGTGACGCGGTGGGCAGATAGGAGACGTAATCGATGTGTTCTCCCAAAATGTTGATCCGTGCCGGTGCGCGCAGCGCATGGATAGGGCCGGGACCGTAAAGCTGGACGAAGAGTTCGGCCAATTCCGATGTAGTCAAAGCCCGCTTCCTTTGTGTCCTTTGTGTCCTTCGTGTCCTTCGTGGTGAAGCTTTTTTAAACCACAAAGGATACCAAGGACACCAAGAATAGACCGCACCGGCCTCTGTCCCCTGATCTTCAAGGCGCGCCATAGGCGCGCCTTTGGAGTTTCTACATTCGATGGAGAATGCTAGGTCTGAGCCCGCGGAGCGGGCGTCCAGCGTGTAGCCCCGGCCTAGCGAAGCGGAGCCGGGGGTTAGTCGGGGGTTGGCCGGGAGAGCCCGCAGGGCGGGCGACAGCAGCAAATCCTGTATCGCATCGTATTTGCCACGTTGAAGCCATGCCATCTAATCAAGAAGGAGGCGCTTCTTTGGGGCATATCACACCGATTTCAAGCCGGACTCCAATTACGCTAAACCCCTGTCGCCCGCCTTGCGGGCTCCCTCTCCGAAACCCTACTTGGCCCCCGGCTCCGCTTCGCTGCGCCGGGGGCTACACGCTGGACACCCGCTTCGCGGGTTGAGGTGGCCCATTGTTTCTTCGAAATCTAGAAACTCCAGAGGCGCGCCATAGGCGCGCCTGAAGACAGCCCAACAGGCCGTCCCTTCTGCTTTTCGAAATACTTCACTGTTTCCCTTTTTCTCGGCTCAACTCCTCAATTCTCCGTGCCAGCTTCTCCCGCGTCGCAAACAACTCTTCCACGTTCCGTGAAAAACTGCTTACATCCACAACCAGGTTCCTCACCACTTCATCTGCAAAATTCTTGTCTCCCAACGATTTCAATAACCACAGGTATTCATAGTCTTCAATCCCTTCGCGCAGCAATTCGAAACGAATGGAAGAGACGGGTCCGTCAACGTTTTGCTGGCCGGTGTATCTCTTGGCGTGATTGCCCGGATAAACAAGCGAGCCTTCGCCATTGAGAATGTACCCGTTGCTGCATAAAAAGCCACTTAGGAAAGTCACCGGGTTCTCCCATGGATTGGCTGTCCGCCAGTAATTGACAGCCCAGTAAAGAATGCCGTTCATTCCATAGCGCCAGGTGATCCACGGAACCATGACCGGATCCATGGCGGGCGCGTCGATGAAATAATTCGGCTGCGGGAAAATTTGATCGCAGGAAATGTACCAGGTGATCTCTCCGCCTTTGTCCTGCTCTTCCGAAATGGCTTTCTTCACCGCCGGCTCGTTGAGCGCATTCCCATGGATCGAGAAATTATTGGCATAGCCTCTCAGCGTGCCCCATTCCGCGTGTTCGGAAACGGGTGCCTTGGTGACCAAAAAGGGAACGCCCGGAGCTGCTTCGTGGACCAATTGCGCCCATTTGCGGGTATCGGCAAACTGCTGCGCCGAGTTGGGCTCATCAATCGGGCTGTTGATGATCAAACGATTCAGCCATCCGTGCTGTCTGAAGTAGTCGACAATCTGCGCCAGATAAGATTTCACCCGCCGGTTGAATCCTTCCGAGAACTCTGGAAAGCGCACGTCCTTGGTCAGCTTCGCCGGCCCTACACTCAAGATGACCCGCTTGGTTTTCAGCTTGTTCATGAAATGCTCATACCCGGCGTCGTCGAACTGGACGGCGATGCTTCCGTCAGCGCGCTCTTCAAATTCCGGCTGCAACAGTGCATTGAACCAGGGCTCCATGCGGTTGGCGTACAGGAACTCGTAATACTTTTTCGTCAATGCGCGCAGCTCCGCCGAGCGGGGCTTGAAGTCATAGTGCGGCGAAAACCAGTTCTCCGAGACGTTCATGAACATCAGCAGATGCGTCTCGTCGGGAAGCGCGAAGCTGTATACTTTCAGCACGATTGTGAGCTGATCGACAGGTTTTCCGTTCTGCGTCACAGAAATGGTCCCACTGTAGGTTCCAGCCCCGGCGTCCTTTGGCACAGTCACGTCCACCCAAACAGCTCGATTCTTCACAAATCGTCGAAACGGCGCTGCCATGTCGAACGGATCAGAAAGAGGCGCCAGCGCGTCCGGCCAGAAGCCAGTGCCGCCTACAGGGCTGGATTTGCCATAACAAAGAATGACAGGTTCAAAGTAGAGTCGAACGCGGTCCTTGGAAATTCGACCGGCCGTCGAGACCAGGTCCGATGCTTCGACCCAAAATCCGGACGCCGCTTTGTCATGTCGGGTCGGCGGCAAGGGTACGGTGATGACAACCTGAAAAGGAACATGTTCATTTCTCGCGCCGGCCACGGAGATGGTCTTCGTTTCTCCTGACCAGACCAGGTTGGATTTTTCCAGTTTGTCGTCAGGACGCACTTTCTGCACGCTGGGGACGGCCCAGACCTGCACGCCGGCAGGTTCGGCGGGCGAGGCGGCATAGGCGGCTGTTGCGACAACAATCAAGAAGAGTGTCGGGTATCGAAGCATGGGGAATCTCCTGACCCCGGATTATTCACAAATGTTCACCGCAGAGACGCGGAGAACGCAGAGTTGACGCAGAGAATAGGGCTGAAGCTTGAAGTATGAAGACCGAAGCATTTAACAACAGGATGTACTCTCTTGACTCAGTCTTCATACTTTAAGCTTCAGCCGCGTCCTCCGCGTTATCTTTGCGCTCTTTGCGCCTCTGCGGTGAATATTTGTGAAAAGATGTGACGCCTGAAACGGAAAGGCCGGGTTGAATCTTTACCATATCGTTCTTCTAGCGAAGAAGTAAACCGGTTGTTGTTATGCACCTTTGCGACGGGCGCGGCTTTGCGATAGATTTGTAACGTGTCCTCTTTGCTGGTTACGGACACGGGCTAAAACGCAAAATCGCCAAGGGGTTTCCTATGAGTCGCGTATTCCAGTTTTTCCTTTTGACTGTCATCGTAGTCGGTGCAGCTACAGTCGCCGCAGTTAACCGCAAAAACATCGGCGGGCCAAAGAACGAAACCGACAACCTGCTTGCCTGGGACAATGCCAGTCCCACGGGCGGGTGGAAGGCAGGGGCGCCACGCGATGAGATAGCACCGGCAACGTCGGCTGAGCCGTCAAAGAAAGGCCTCCGGATGTCGGGCCGGGGGATCCAGTGGTGCGCCGGATACTGGCGAAAAGCGATCGGCGGGATCCAAGGCGGAGCAGTCTACGATTTCAAGGCCATCGTGGAGACCGACCGCATTGATAACCTCGTGGAAAATCTGCAGGTGCTTCTGACATGGACAGGCTTTCAACCGGACTGGCGTTCCTCAGGACGTCACATGCCGGCGTACGCGACTCATTTCCGCAAGGTTGACAGCCGCACCGTCGAAATCAGCGAACAATTCCGGGCCCCAGATGTGGCACGCGGGGCGGAAATCGATCTCTGGCTGAAGTGGAATGGGAGCGCCCGCGTGCTGTGGCGGGACGTCACTCTGGTCCGCGGCGCCGTCAAACCGCATCGAAAGGTTCGCGTCGCCACCGTCTACTGGAGGAACGCCGGCCCGACGACGATCGACAACAATTTGAAGCATTTCATGGAAAAGGTGGATGAAGCGGGAAAGAAACATCCTGATGTCATTCTGCTTTCGGAGTGTTTCAAAAAGGTAGGAACCGGCTTTTCCACGGCCGAACTTGCAGATCGGATTCCAGGAAAAGTTTTCAACCTGATTACAGAAAAGGCAAAGGCCTACAACAGCTATATCATCTACGGGGACTATTTGAGAGAAGGCCCCTATATCTTTAACGAAGCGATCATCGTCGACCGCAATGGCAAAGTGGCAGGCACGTACAAGAAAGTTCAGTTGCCCGTGGACGAGGCAATGACCCTGTCGCCGGGGACGCAATGGCCCGTCTTCGATCTCGACTTTGGCCGCGTGGGCCTGCTCATCTGCCACGACACCGCTTTCCCCGAGCCGCCGCGGATCATGGGACTGAAGGGAGCAGAAATCGTTTTTGTTCCAATCTGGGGCGGCGACGTCACAACCATGCAGGCTCGCGCTGCCGAAAACGGTTATTACTGGGTCACAGCCGGCTTCGATCTTCCGAGCATGATCATTTCTCCCGATCGAAAGATTCTCTCCAGCACCTGGAAGAACCAGGGAACAGGAGTGGCTTTCGCTGAAATTGATCTGGACCAGCCTGTCCGCCAGGACTGGATCGGTGTATGGCAAAATGCCGTCTGGAACCAGAGAAGGCCGGAGCTGTATTCTCCGCTGACGAAGGAGCAGTGACTGAAAAGCTCAACGCAAAGACGCAAGGACGCAAAGACGCCAAGCGGGTAAGGGTGAGTATGCGCCGACTAAGATGGCATACAAAGTCAGCCGATGGTTGAGGATAGATACTCACCCTCACCCGCTTGGCGTCTTTGCGTCCTTGCGTCTTTGCGTTGAGCTTTTCCCAGCGGAAAATTCACCGGATTAATGCGCGCGCACGGCTCCAATTTTTTGGACGTAAATAGTTGATAAAACGGGCTTGACAACGACTAATTTCCGAGGGACAAAGTCTAATAGATCGGTGAGCTAGGGAATTTTTACGCGCAACTCATCGATAAGGAGTGGCCCATGAAATCTCTCCCCATTCTCCGCATCCTATTGACCGCAGTTTTCGTTCTTATGCTCGCTGCGCCACTGAGCGCGCAAAGCGGCCGCGGGACGATCACCGGTGTCGTTTCCGATCCACAGGGCGCCGTGGTGCCTGGAGTGGAAGTAATCGCCACCGAGAAAGGAACCGGTGTAGCCAACAGATCTCTGTCGACAGACGCCGGAGTGTATCGCATTCCGTACTTGCCTCCAGGCAAGTATAAGGTGACGGCGAGCCTGCCTGGCTTTAAAACCGCCCTCGCAGACAACGTCGAAGTCCATGTAACAGAGGTAGTCACAGTGGACTTCAGGCTGGAGGTAGGGGAAGTTTCCGAGCAGGTGACAGTCTCAGCAGAGGCACCGCTGCTGGAGAAATCGACTTCCGAGATCGGGACCGTCACCACAGAAAAAGAAGTGCACACCTGGCCGATCATCGTGGGAGACGGGACACGCCAAATCCAGAACTTTATCTTCACGAGTATGCCGGGGACTCAAGGCAATGAATTCGCGGGATCGATCAACGGTGGCCAATCTTACAGCCATGAGATCCTCATCGATGGAATTTCGGTCGGCCGATTCGATCTCAACGGCGGCAACACCAACGAATTCACCCCCACAGTGGATGCGCTCAGTGAATTCAAATTGCAAACAGGAGCCCTGTCCTCGCAGTACGGCAACACCCAGACCGCTCTTGCTAATTTCGGACTGAAGGCAGGCACAAACGACTACCATGGCGGCATGTTCTGGTTCCATAAACAAAAAGCGTTCAATGCCAACTCCTGGGGGGCCAACCGACTTGGACTGAAGAAAACTGGAGCCCGGGAAAATAACGCCGGCGCCACTTTCGGCGGGCCCATTATAAAGAATAGGACGCATTTCTTTTTCTCTTATGAAGGCGAGCGCCTCAGCGATCAGACAGTGGGTGGGACGCAAAGCTTGCCGATCGCTCCCTTCAAGAAAGGGGACTTCTCGCTGCTCTTGGATCCAAAGTTTACCGGAGACACGAGATCCGGAACGGTAGTTGGAACCGATGCGCTGGGACGCCCCGTGATTTTCGGGCAGATTTATGATCCTTTCAGTTCGCGCCAGCTCCCCAATGGCACCTGGGTTCGAGATCCTTTTCCTGGAAACATCATTCCGCAGAACAAATTCAGCCAGGTGGCGCTGAACGTCCTGAAGTTCGATATTCCGAATCCACAACTGTTACAGTTCCGGAGAAACAATCCGAGCATCGGTACCTGTTGTCCCTTCCTCGATATAGACAACTGGAGTCTCAAGATAGACCATACGCTCAGCGAAACTCACAAATTTTCCGCGGCCTATATTTCCAACGATCGCTCCCGGAGAAGATTTGGTGGTGGAAGTGGGTCGTTCCCTAACCTGCCAGGTCCGATTCCCGGGCCCTTTGCGGCAGGAGATAAGACCCAGGCTACTCCCGGCGAGATGGTCCGTATCGCTGAAGATTGGACTATCAGTCCCACGGCGCTGAATCATTTTGCCTACGGTTACAATCAATTTCGAAATTCCAACCAATCCAATGCGGCCTTATCGGGCATTGACTTTGCGCAAGCGTTGGGCTTGAAAAATGTGGGGCAGCACAGCTTTCCGCGAATCACCTTTTCCGGATTTAATGTCGCTCTGACCGGCGGTTACCCTGGACTGGGACACACCGGTGGCGGCAATGCGCCTAATGGAAGCGGCATTGTGGAAAACGATTTTACCTGGATCCGAGGCAGCCACAGCTTCCGGTTCGGCGCGGAACATCGTCGCTACTTTTTGAATGAGCGGACGAATACAGGCTCCGGTAGTTATGCCTTTCACAATGAGAACACCGCACTGTCGGGCTTTGCCACCTCGACCGGTTTCGCCTATGCCAGTTTCCTGCTGGGAACTGTGCGAAGCACCGGCCTGTTTATCCCCTTGCTCACCCCCGGAGAGCGCTCCAGGACCACAGCTTTTTACGTTCAGGACGATTGGAAATTCAGTCCCAGGCTCACGCTGAATCTCGGATTGCGCTGGGACATTCCCACGCCAATCACCGAAACACGCCATCGAATGTCGGGACTGAATCCGACTAAGCCAAATCCGGGCGCGGACGGTTTTCGTGGCGCGTTTGAAATGCTAGGTGACTGCAGCGGTTGCTCGGGAAGAGAATCATTCGCGGATATTTATTGGAAGGAATTCAGTCCGCGCATCGGATTCGCCTATTCTCCAGGAGAAAAAAGCCGGTTCGTTTTCCGAGGCGGATACGGAATCAATTACACTCCTCCGATTCAGGACGGTTTCAATTTCCCCTACACGGTAGGATTTGATGGGTCCAACCCGATCATCCAACGGACTGGCCGCTTCCGGGAAGACCCGAGCTATCTCTGGGATAGACCCTACCCTGTTTTCACCAAGAAACTTCCCAATCCGGATCCTGCGCTGCTCAATGGCGATGACATCGGCTATTACCTGCCGGAAACCAATAAGCTTCCATACGTCCAGAACTGGAACTTCGGTATACAGACAGAGATGGGGTGGCGAACAGTCCTGGAGGTCAACTATGTTGGCAACAAGGGCACGCGATTGAATGAGCCCCAATATTTATTCGCGCTGAACCAGGTCGACCCGAAGTTCCTGTCGTTGGGCGATAAGCTCCTCGATGACATCGCCGATCATCCCGAGATC
>DASYPF010000190.1:0-8131 GCA_036006905.1 Acidobacteriota bacterium | reverse complement strand
ATCTATTTCGAAAAACGTCCGTCATCAGTTGGTTGCTCTTAATCGGCAGCCGATTCATCGGGGCCGTAAGAGACGGCCGTGGACAAAACTTCTTCGAAATCCGCAATCCGAAATCCACAATCCGCAATGCGAGAGACCTTCGACCTTCGACCTTTTTAAGGCAACCTGGAACTTGAAAGTGGCAAACAGTTAGAATGGTCACGTGGATAAAAACCTGGAATTGTTTCAGCGTCTGGCCCTCTCCGGCGATGAACGTCTCGCCCATCCGGCTTTGGTGATAGCGCGGATGGAATATCCGGCGCTAGACTTGTCGAAGTATCTAGATTGGTTTGAAGCGGAGGGACAACGGCTTGCTTCTGGAACCGACGCATCGGAAGGCGTCATCGAAAAGGTACAGCGGCTCAACCGACTCCTCTACGAAGAACATAAGTTCAACCCCAACACGCGTGATTACTACGATCCGAAGAATTCGTATCTGAATGATGTGATCGAACGCAAGCTGGGAATTCCCATCACGCTGTCCGTGGTGTACATGGAGTTGGCACGTTACCTGGGCCTCAATCTCAGGGGCATCAGGTTTCCGCAACATTTCCTGGTGCGAAATTCAGAGACGTTGGTTTTCTATATCGATGCGTTTCACTTCGGCGAGATCTTGTTGCGGTCTGACTGTGAGAGCCGTTTTGCGCAAGCAACCGGAGGGCAAATTCCATTCAGTGATGAATACCTTCAGCCTTCTTCCAAAGTGGAAATCCTGTCCCGCATGTTGAGCAACTTGAAGAACATTTTTATCGAACAGCAACGGTTTGAGCGCGCTGTAGACACATTAAACTGGACAATTGCCATTGAGTCTGAAGTCCCGATTCATTTCCGCGATCGCGGCATCTTGCTGGCCCGGCTGCAATGCCCCGATGCGGCCCTGAAAGATTTAGAGCAGTATCTGAAGTATTCACCGAAGGGATCGGAACGGCATCAGATCGAAGATTTGGTATTGGCCTTGCGCGGCAACAAAACGACGATCCACTAATTTCAAGGTCGAAAAAAGTCCAAAGTCAAAAGTCGAAGGTCAGCAGGTCCCAGGTCAGCAGGTCTCGGGTGAAGATTTAAAACGCCGTAGGCGTTAGCCCGTAGGCGTGTAGGCCGGAACTCCCTTCTGAAGACTGCGCTTTCATGCTCGAGCCGCTGCCGATGACTTGCGAACCTGCTGACCTGGGACCTGCTGACCTTCGACTTTTGACTTTGGACTTTCGACTTTGGGTTTTGGACCTTGGACCTTCGACCTTCGACTACCTTATATACCGCCCCACCGCTTCTTCCCATTTGTCCTGCGCTTTGAGTAGAAGATCAATTACCTCCCGCACCGCTCCTTCACCGCCACGTCGCCGGGTGACATAACAAACGCGATTTTGTATCCAGGGTTCGGCATCGGGCGTGACCACAGAGAATCCGCAGCGACTCAAAACCGGCAAGTCCACAACATCGTCGCCCATATAGGCCACTTCCTCGTGGGTGAATCCATGTTCACGGAGGATCTTCTCGTAGTCGGCTTCTTTCTGATGGGAACGCTGCGCGAGAATCTTGATGTCCAGATCTTCGGCCCGCCGGATAACTCCCTCGGAGATGCGCCCTGTTAAAAATCCAACCTGCAGGCCAATTCGCTGGGCCATGCGAATGCCGTGCCCATCCAGCGAAGAGTATCCTTTCCGTTCGTCTCCAGCGCCTGTCAGATAGATTTTGTTGTCCGTCATGACGCCGTCAACGTCGAGAAGCAACAAACGTATCGGCTTCAGTTTTGCGATGAATTGTGAATAAGTAAGCATGGTTGAACTCGATAATCAGGTCAGATTACAGTCAAAAGTCATCGGTCATCAGTCATCGGTCATCAGTTATCGAACTTCAATTGACCGGTGCAAACCAAAGCCTGGCAGGCCTGTTCTCCAACCGCAATGTCTGGTGACCGATGACCGATGACTGATGACACCTGTCTTCTAAACGAGTTCGGTCCGCCACAAATCATGCAAGTGAATCACGCCGAGTAATTGTCCTTCGTTATTTGTCACCATCAGCGACGTGATCTTGCGCACCTCCATCAGGCGGAGGGCCTCCACGGCTAGCCCGTCGGGGCTGATGGTAACAGGCTGCGAAGTCATGCACTCTCCTGCCTTCAAGTGCAACACATCTTTCCGCTTTTCCAGGAGCCGGCGCAGATCCCCGTCGGAAATTACTCCCTGCAATTTCCCACCGGCATCGAGAACGCTGGCGATCCCCAATCCTTTGCGAGACATCTCATAAATGACGGCAGTCATTTCCGTGCTGACTGTGACATGCGGGATCTGTTCTCCGGTGTGCATCAGATCAGACACATGCATCAACTTTTTGCCCAGTAGCCCGCCGGGATGAAGATGCGCGAAGTCTTCCGGTTGAAATCCCTTGGAATCGAACACGGCAATGGCGAGTGCGTCTCCCAGCGCAAGAGCGGCGGTAGTGCTGGCGGTGGGCGCCAAATTCAGCGGACAGGCTTCCTTATCTACGCTGACATCCAGCACCACATCACTGTTTTGGGCCAGCGTAGACTTTAAGTTTCCCGTCAGCGTGATCAGACCAACGCCCAGGCGCTTGATCCGCTCCAGCAATCTCAGGATTTCCGGAGTTTCGCCGCTGTTGGAAAGCGTGATCACAACGTCGCCCTCCACTACCATCCCAAGATCCCCATGAATCGCCTCAGCCGGATGGAGAAACAAAGCGGGGGTGCCGGTGCTGGAGAGGGTAGCTGCAATCTTCTTGCACACAATCCCGGATTTACCCATGCCGGTCGTCACTACACGGCCGCGGCAGTCAACAACCAGTGCCACTGCACGATCAAAGGCTTCGTCCAGACGCTGGGCGATCCGTCGAATGGCAGCCGCTTCGATTTCAAGCACCTGGCGAGCCAAGTCTAATTTCGGATTGCGGATTGCGGATTGTGGATTACGGATCGGCTCATTTCGGATTGCGGATTTCGGATTGCGGATTTTGCCAGTCATACAGTCATCGTGCTCGGACTCTGTAAGATAATTTCACAGCAAAGGCGCAGCCTGACCAAGGGGCCACAACTAAGAACGGATCTGCTGATTACCCTCCGTGGAACCTCCGCGGACTTTGCGCCTCTGCGGTGAAAACACATTATCATTCACCACAGAGGCACCGAGGACGCAGAGGTTGCACAGAGACAATAGCGCGTTTGAACTACGACGCCGCATACCGCGTCTCTACGCCATTTTCACGTGCGGCCGGCTTACGGCGTGCAATTCCATTAACCGCTTCGCCAGCGGCTCAAATCGATCCAGCCTTAGCGCGTTTGGTCCGTCGGAAAGCGCGCGCGCCGGATCCTCATGCACCTCAACGAAAATCCCGGAAACGCCTACTGCTACGGCGGCCCGTGCCAGCGGCTCGATGAATTCAGCATTGCCTGATGAAGCTGTGCCGGCGCCGCCGGGCACCTGCACGCTGTGAGTCGCGTCGAAGATCACCGGGACTTCGAACTGTTGCATGATCAGCAAAGAGCGAAAATCGACCACCAGTTGATTGTAACCGAACGATGCGCCCCGCTCAGTCAGCATCACCTTCGAGTTTCCCGCAGCGCGACACTTCTCAATCACATTCCCCATGTCCCAGGGCGCTAGAAACTGGCCTTTCTTTACGTTAACGGTTTTTCCACTGCGCGCGCAGGCAACAATTAAATCCGTTTGCCGGCTCAGGAAGGCCGGAATCTGCAAAACATCGACCGCCTCGGCAGCTGCAGCAACCTGGGTTGTCTCGTGAACGTCCGTGAGGACCGCAAGACCGAATTGCCGGCGAACTTCCTGTAGAATTTTCAGTCCTTCCTCTTCCCCGGCGCCGCGGAACGACTGTACTGAAGTGCGATTGGCTTTGTCATAGGACGCCTTAAAAAGGAGTGGAATCTTCAGCCGATCGCGCACACGCAATAATGCCTCGGCAATCTTCAAACAATGATCTCTGTCCTCGATGACACAAGGGCCTGCGACAAAAAATAAAGGGCCCTGTAGGTCAATCTGCACCCGCCCGGGCTGAATCTCAGTCATGGGTGCTTCGATACTTCTGCCTCGTGAACTTCGGCAGGCGCCGCCTCCGCCCAGGAGGCGCCATACTTCCGTTCCACCGCTGCTTGAATAAATCCTGCAAACAGCGGGTGCGGGCGCAGTGGCTGCGATTTGAATTCAGGATGGAACTGGCATCCCAAAAACCAGGGGTGATCGGACAGCTCGATGATTTCGACGAAGTTTCGATCCGGTGAATTGCCGCTGATTTTTAATCCGTAAGAGACCAGTAATTCTTCATATTCGCGGTTGAATTCATAGCGATGGCGGTGCCGCTCGGAGATCTCCCTTTGTCCATACATCCGGGCGGCGAGCGAGTCCTCTTCCAGAATGCAAGGGTAAGCTCCCAGCCGCATGGTGCCGCCCATCTCTTCAATACCGAGCAGCTCGCGCAGCTTGTAAATGACACGATGCTGTGTGGCCGGATCGAACTCCGAGCTGTTTGCATCCAGACTACACACATTGCGCGCAAACTCGATTACTGCAGTCTGCATCCCAAGACAAATCCCAAAGTAAGGGATCTTCTTTTCCCGCGCATACCGGATGGCACGGATCATTCCTTCAATTCCACGCTTGCCGAAACCTCCAGGCACCAAAATGCAGTCGACCTCCCGGGTGAGCTTTTCCGGCAACTCATCACCTACCAGACCCTCCGCCTCAATCCAGTGAATGTCGACGCTGACATTGTTGGCCAGCCCGCCATGCACCAGCGCTTCGTTCAGGCTCTTATACGAATCTTCATACTCAACATACTTCCCTACTATGCCAACCGAAATACTGCCTTTTGGATTATGAATCCTGTGGACCAACTGGCGCCAGGGCTCCAGATTGGGCTCGACGGCCGGGAGACGCAGGTGTTGCACAATGATTTCATCCAAACCCTCCTGGCTGTACACAAGCGGGACTTCATAGATGCTGCTGATATCTTTGGCAGTGATCACCGCGTCGACGGAGACATTACAAAACAAAGCGATTTTTTCTTTCAGCTCTTTAGACAGGAAACGATCGGTGCGGCAGAGAAGAATGTCGGGCTGGATACCGATCTCGCGCAGTTCCTTGACGCTGTGCTGCGTGGGTTTGGTTTTCAACTCTCCTGCTGTGCCGATGTAAGGAACCAGCGTGAGATGCACAAACAAGGTGTCTTCGCGTCCCATTTCATGGCGCATCTGGCGAATTGCTTCCAGGAACGGGAGGCTCTCGATGTCGCCGACGGTCCCGCCGACTTCCACGATGGCCACGTCAACGCCTTCAGCGACGCGCTTGATGGTGTTCTGAATCTCGTTGGTTATGTGGGGTATGACCTGAACCGTCTTGCCAAGGAACTCTCCCTTGCGTTCTTTATTGATGACTGTAAGGTAGATTTTTCCAGTAGTGGAATTATTATCGCGTGTCAGTCTTGCGTTGGTGAATCGCTCATAGTGCCCCAGATCCAAATCCGTTTCAGCGCCGTCGTCGGTCACAAAAACTTCGCCGTGCTGAAAAGGACTCATCGTCCCCGGATCCACATTGATGTAGGGATCCAGCTTCAACAGATTCACCCTGAGGCCACGGGCCTCCAAGAGACATCCGATCGAGGCGGATGCCAGGCCTTTCCCCAAGGATGAAAGAACACCGCCCGTTGTGAATATGAATTTAGCCATTCGTACCCCCTGGTTGAGAAATTGTCCGTTGTCCGTTGTCCGTGGTCAGTTGTCCGTTGTCCGTGGTCCGCTGCCAGTTGTTGGCATGCACAACGACTCATATTCAGCAAGGGCCAATGACAACGGACAACTGACAACGGACAACGGACGCGCTCTTAAGTTAGCCACTTACCACCTCGAAAGCTTTCCTCACCTTTTCCAGATCTTCCGCCGTATCCACGCCGACAGAGTCGTACTGCACCTCGACCATCTGGATGGGGATTCCATTTTCCAAAAAGCGCAGTTGTTCCAGTTTTTCGGCCGACTCGAGTTTACCCGGCGCCAGCAATTTCAAAGCCTTCAAAAATTCGCGCGTGTATCCGTAAATTCCGAGATGTTTGTAGTAGGTCCCGGGAGAACTGTCGCGATAATGCGGTATCGGCGATCGTGAAAAATAGAGTGCCCTACGGAGCCGGTCGACCGTCACTTTGACTACCGCAGAGTTGCAGTAGCTTTCCCGATCCTGCATGGCAACCATCGCGGAAACGACAGGACTGTTACCTGCCCGCAATGTAGTGGCAACGGCGCGAATCACGTCGGCCGCAATTAGTGGCTCATCCCCTTGGATGTTAATGAAAAAGCGCGCATCAATTTTCTCGGCTGCCTCCGCCACTCTCTCCGTGCCAGAACTGTGGTCGGTTCGGGTGAGCAGTGCTCTCCCGCCAAAGCTTTCGACCGCTTGCAGAATTTCAGGGTGGTCTGTTGCCACAAATACTGCGTCCAGGCCGGCCTGAGAAGCCTTCTGGTAAACCCAGTAAACCATTGGTTTATCAGCGATGGGGAGGAGTGCCTTTTGGGGAAGCCGTTGCGAATGGTAGCGGGCTGGAATGATCCCAACGCAATCCATGTTGGGAGCTTAGTATATACAATTAAGAATGAAGAATGAAGAATTAAGAACAAAAATAGTCGCAAGTCGAAAGTCGCAAGTCGAAGGTTAGGGACTGGGGATTAGGGGTTAGGGATTAGGGGTTAGGGGTTAGGAATCTAACAAGTCACCGACCGTGATTCGCTCATCCCGCCCCCTAACCCCCAGCCCCTAACCCCCAGTCCCTAACCCTCGACCTGCGACCTGCGACCTATGATTCTTAGTTCTTCATTTTTGACACCTGCAGTGCTACCATCCGAAACAACTTTCTCGATGCGCAAGCTGCAATCGTGGTTAATTCTCGGGACGACCTTATGGTGTGCGGCAATACTGTTGCCCGCACTTGCATCGGCCGACTGGATTCGTCTTTTTTTTGCTGCGATTTGTCACCAGATGCCGTCACGGTCCTTTTGGTTGTTCGGCAAACCCTTGGCAGTATGTGTCCGATGCAGCGGCTTCTATTTTGGTTTTCTGTTCGCTTTGATTCTGGAATCGTTTCTTCCCATTTCAGGGCGCTCTAATCCGGCGGAGACTCGACGTGGCGAGTTTCAATCCGCAATCCGCAATCCGCAATCCGCAATCGGTTCGCCCAGGCGCCAGAAAGTACTGCGCGCCGCAGCCGCTCTGGTTCTCATCGATGTAGCCAATAGCTTTGTGCTCTTCTATCCTGATTTGCCTTGGTTTCGATTTACCAGCGCGTTTCTGTTCTCTATTGTCGTTGCGCCATTCATAGTAAAAGGCCTTTACCAAGCGATACAGTCGATCCGTAACAGGGAGGTTAAGTACTCATGAAAGACAAAATGATGACTCCGGCAATCATCGGTGGCATAGTCCTTGCCGGCGGCTCTGTTCTTCCCATCATTAAAGCCCTGAATTGTCTTTGCTGCGCCTGGTTGGTGGCTGGCGGCGCGACAGCGGCGTATCTCTACATAAGAGAGTCGCCGCAAAAGGTCACAACCGGGGATGGCGCAATTCTCGGGGCGCTGGCCGGCGTCACGGGCAGTCTGTTTCATACGGTGCTGGCGATTCCCTTCAGAATGATTTTGCCTGCTCGCAACCTAGAAAGCGTGAGAGCGGCTCTGGACCGACCCGAAATTCCTGAAGGAGTACGCGATCTCATCACGTCGATGATGGGAAGCCGTGGTTTTTCCATCATCGGCATGTTTGTGGGCTTTTTTGCCATGCTCGTTTTTGCGCTCATTTTTTCCACGCTCGGAGGAATTATCGGCGTTGCGATTTTCGAAAAGCGAAAAAATGGCCAAGTGATTCCTCCACCTCCGCCTCCGGTGCCGCCCATTGGGCCGCCACCGGCCCTTTAGAATGAGGACTGGGGAATGCGGATTGAACCAATTTCGGATTGCGGATTTCGGATTGCGGATTGAGCCAATTGCGGATTTCGGATTGCGGATTGCGGATTGTTTAGGAACGTCCGTTGTCCGTCGTCCGCTGTCACTCGTCCAGCTACCTTCGCGTCCTTTGTGGTCGAAAGTCCC
>DASYPF010000189.1:0-8794 GCA_036006905.1 Acidobacteriota bacterium | reverse complement strand
TACCACGGGAACCAAAGAATTTGATGATCAACTGATCAAACTAAATATTCGACAAGCCTCGGAGCTTTTGTTTCCCGGCCAGGAATTGAAAGCAACCGCAATTCTGCTTCTGCTCCAACACACGTCCGACGTGCCTGTTGTCGCAGTCCGGCTGGCGCAGTTGATCTCGGAAAAAAACCTGGGTCTGGAGTCCAAGACCTGGACAGAACTGCGTCCATTCTATAACCAGCTCACCAAAATGTTTGACATGATGTTCGTATTTATGTTCTGCATCATCGCCGTGATTGTAATTTTCACCGTTTATAATACTGTAGCAACGAGTATTCTCGAGCGTTTGAGTGAGATAGGAACGCTGCGGGCCATGGGCATGACAAAAGCTGCGGTCAGAAGGATTTTTGTTCTAGAGGGCCTTCTCATGGGTGTGACGGGAGGGATCCTCGGCGTCCTTCTTGCAGTGGCCGTGGACTTAATCCTCAGCGTTTTGGAGATTGCCTACATTCCGCCGGGGCTGTCGTTTTACGCGAAGCTTGAAGTGCTGGTTCTGCGGAATCCCGCTACCATGCTTTTTGGTTTACTGACCGCCTTGCTCAATACTCTCCTCTCCTCGCTACTGTCGGCCGGAAAGGCCTCCCGCATGCTAATTGTTGATGCCTTACGTCACTTTTGAAAGAGTGAGCGCGAAATGAGGAAACTAGCCGTTTGTCTGTGCCTGGCCGCGCTGCTTTATGAGCCGGCAACAGCGAACCGCGACCTTAAAGCGCAAAGAATCGTAGCGTATTTGGATCGGGTTCATATTCCGAAGAAATCATATGTTGTGGATGTGAAATTTGGCGCGTTTGTAAATGGCGCAAAGAGAGGAGAAACGCTTGTCCGTATTTATGCTCGCCGGAGCCCGACCCCCGAAGGGTTTGATTTCCTTTTTCGCTGCCTTGAACCGCCTCAGGAACGCGCCAAAGTTGTTTTAAAAAAAGGGAAAAAAATTTGGTTTTACGACTCAAGAGCGCTCAGGCCAGTCCAAATTTCCGCTCAGCAGGCCGTCCTTGGCCATGCCTGGATCTTTGATGCCTTGGAAGTAAGATTTGCAGAGAGCTACACGGCTGAAATCGAAAAGGAGGAACTCATCTTTGACGCTGAGCGCCGGCAGCGCCAGAGTATCTGCCTGAAATTAGTGGCGAAAAACGGCGCGACCACAATGCCACCCCTCTTATACACTTGGGTAGACAAGACAAACTACCATCAAATCAAGAGAGAGGTCTACGCGCTCAGCGGAAAATTGCTGAGGATCAGTTTTTTTACGGCCTTCAAAGACACCCTGGGAGAGCCTGGTCCCACAAGAGCAATCGTGATTGACAGAATGAGACCCGATTTCATTTTAGTGATCGACTTTTCTGGATTTTCCTATCGAGATTTGCCTGAACATTGGTTCCGGGAGGAATTCATGCCTCATGTTGTCCAACAACTGAAGGCGACTGGGATCCATTGATGAGCAGGCATCTTTCAGCCAAAACATGCGTCGATAGCGTGAAAGCAGCCGGTCGCGCCGCCAGGATGGCGGATGAATCAGCGCATCGAACAGCCCGAATTGAATGGTGGTTTGTGCAAGGGTATTACCAAGGAACCCGCTCTGGGCGTCGCTACTTCATGAGCAGTATTTTTGCGCTCAATTTTGTGCCCGGATCTGGCAAGTGGAGACCTGGTTTTTCTTCCCTCCTGTCAGTGCTTGATCCGAAAACCTCTCAACCGGAGACCTGGAGTCAAATCGATGGCGTTGTTTTAAACTCTTCTTTAGAGGCGGAGCAGGACCTGCGTCAATTAAACCTCGACCGGGGCGCACTGACCCTCTCCTTGAAAGAGGTGGCGGAACATGGTCCACCCCGTTCAGTTCATCTGGAAAAAAGGCCTGCCAAGCTGCATTCAAAACCTTTCCGCTTTTCCTGGAAAGATTTTTCACTCGCGCAGTCAGAAAACAAGTTTTGTCTGCAATTCATCGAGCCGGAAAGCCGTCATGTCTGCCGCTTTGATCTCGTTTCACTCAGCCCGCGCATGAAAGTCCCCAGGCGAGGAGTCTTGCCGATGTCTTATTACACCTATCCCCGACTTCAGTTGACGGGCACGGCGAATGACGAAGCGGTCATCGGTGAGGCGTGGCTGGACCACCAGTGGGGCGGATGGAATTGGTTTAAGGCCGATTATACAGGAAGGGTTCTGGGCTGGGATTGGTTCGGGTTCAACTTGGATGATGGATCCGATTGGGTGGTCGTGGTACACCGCGATGCGGAAACCGGCCAGATTGTGGAGCGACACCTGACAATGCGGCGGGGCGACAGCAGCAGTTACGCCTCTCAGAATTTCGAACCCGTGCCTACACGATATTGGCAAAGTCAAAATACTCACATCCGGCATCCGGTGGCGTGGCGCATTAAAGAGTCCGGCCTGGACGCGGACTTAACTTTCGAGCCCATCGTGGATGATCAGGAAATCGCTGTTTTTGGAATGGCCCGCGCCATCTGGGAAGGAGCCGGACATATCTCGGGAACGGTTGGCGGCCGGAGCGTGAGTGGCCGGGCGCGCGGGGAGTTTTATGGTTACGGTTTCATTTTCGATTTTCATCGCTTACTCGAGACCTTTGCAGAAAAAGTCGATCAGAGGATCGAAGAGTTCTTGCCGAAAAAAATTGATGAAAATCAACTGCAAAAATATATAGGTCCGCCGGCCTGGAAACGCGAGCAAGAAGCCTATACTCCTATGCTCTCGCAGCCGGTCTGGGATTTGCTGGCCAGGCGAAGTAAGCACTGGAGGCCGGTTCTTGGTGTCCTGATGCTGGAGGCGTTAGGAACACCGTCGGCTCCCTACGAGCTTCTTGCCATCCTGGGGGCGGAACTTATACACACCGGAGCGTTGATCATTGATGACATTGAAGACTCCTCCCAAATTCGCCGCGGAGAAGAGTGCATTCATCTTCGGTATGGCTTGAGCGTAGCAATCAACGCTGCAAACACGCTCTATTTTCTCCCCCTGTTGCACATCATGACCCACCCCCATCTGTCCGAAAAACAAAGACTCCGAATTGCTGAGATCCTAGTGACCAGTTATGTACGGGCTCATTTTGGCCAGGCACTTGATATCTATTGGTCGCGAAACATGGAGGCCGAGAAGCTCACTCAATGGAGCAACAACAACCTGGGGCCGAAGATTCTCCAGATGTACGATGACAAAACCGCGGCACTTGTTGAAGCGCTGGCCGAGATTGCAGCAGTGATCGCCGGTGCAGAACAAAGTGTAAGTCAGGCTTGCATATCCTTCGCCCGGGCCTTCGGCGTCAGTTTTCAAATTGTCGATGACGTCCTTAACTTTGGAGAATCTCCTGAATGGACAAAGACCTGTGGCGAGGATCTGATGGAAGGAAAGCTGACCTATGCCATTGTTCGGGCAATAGAGCTCCTTCAGAATCCGGACAGAAAACGCCTGGTGGACATTCTTTGCGACCCATCGCTCCGTAAAACAGGTTCGGGCCTTCGCGAAGGTATTGAGCTGGTGCGCCATTCAGGGGCTCTTGATGGCTGCCGTGAAGAAGCCGAGCGGATGTTTCGGACAGCGTGGCACCGCTTCTCGCAAAAAATTTCTCCATCCGACTCCAAGATAATGCTGCACATGCTCTGCTTGAAAACGTTGCACTTGTCGCCCGAACGGTAATGACGATCCTTTTATCGTGGCAATTGCCGCCGACGCGGGATAAGATGCCGTCCAACTTCGTTGCGGTTTTCTTGGTAAAAGCTCCTCACCCGCTCTGATCTTCGGCCGGGTTGATGTTCGAGCAGATTACGGGGCAGATTCCCCGTCTTTCAACAATAAAGCATCAAGGATGCTGTTATGAAAAAGATTCTGTACTGGTGGTTGTTTTGCGGTCTGCTTTCATCAGTCGTCAGCCAGCCGTCATCAGTCATCGGTCATCGGTCATCAGTCATCAGTCATCGGTCATCGGTCATCGGTCATCAGTCATCGGTCATCGGTCATCAGTCATCAGTCATCGGTCATCGGTCATCAGTCATCAGTCATCGGTCATCGGTCATCGGTCATCAGTCAGCAGTCATGGATCAGCGATCCGTGGATAGGGGTCACTCTCCTCAGACCCAGGCTAACCAGGTAACCCAAGCACGGGTGCGTGAGCTCTGTGCCAATCTGCCGCTGAGCTTCGAAGCCAATCAGGGTCAAGCTGCCCGGCAGGTCAAGTATCTCTCGCGAGGCAAAGGTTACACGCTCTTCTTGACCTCGAACGAGGTAATGCTGGCTGTCACAGGGGCGCGGAGAAATAGAGACGCGAGGCAGCCGAAGAATTTGGGTGTCGAGATCGCCGCTTCGCCGCGCCGTCTCGCCACCTCATCGGCCTCCATACGATCTGTGTTGAGGATGAAGCTCATAGGCGCGAATCCGTTCTCGGATGTGGTGGGACTCGAGCAACTGCCCTCCAGGAGCAACTACTTCATCGGCAACGACGTCGAGAAATGGCACACCGATGTCCCCAACTATGCTCGGGTCCTGTATCGGAACGTGTACCCGGGCATCAATCTGGCCTACTACGGCAACCAGCGCCTGCTGGAGAACGACTTTATTCTCTCCCCCGGCGCCGATCCCTCCGCGATCAAATTCGAATTTCAAGGAGCTGACCGGCTGAGCTTGGATGCCGATGGAAATCTTATTCTCCAAACGCCTGCTGGACACGTGGTTCTGCAAGCACCCCTCGTCTATCAGGACATCGACGGTGACAGGCGTGAAGTGATCGGTCGGTACCGGCTTGAAAGCAAGCATCGAGTTGCCTTAAATGTGGGCGAGTACGATCGCACCCGCGTTCTGACGATAGACCCGAAGTTTACCTACTCCACATATCTGGGAGGAAACCTGTCGGACATCGGCACTGCCATAGCCTTGGATGGATCCGGAAACTTCTACGTCACCGGGCAAACGGCTTCTGCAAGTCTTTTCTCGCAGAATTCCTTCAAACCCTTTAGTGGCGGTGATAGCGATGCCTTTGTCGTTAAGTTTAATTCCAATTTGTCGGTTGTCTATTCTACCTACCTTGGAGGGAGCGGGGCGGATTCTGCTGGAAGCATTGCCGTAGATAGCGCCGGCAATGTGTACATTACAGGTCAGACTGATTCGGCCAATTTCCCAACAATGAATCCAATTCAGCCGGCTCTGCGCGGCGGAAAGGACGGCTTTATTACTAAGTTGGACGCCACAGGCCGGGCGCTAGTCTATTCTACCTATCTGGGCGGGAGCCAGGACGACTTGGCTGCCGGAATTGCCATCGACAGCGCGGGTAATGCTTATGTGACGGGTCAAACTGCGTCCAACAATCTCTTTCAGCAAAGTTCGATCAAGCCCTTTAGCGGTGGCAGTAGCGACGCGTTTGTGGCCAAGTTAGACTCCCTGGGCCGCGCGCTGGTCTATTCGACATATCTCGGAGGGAGCGGCCAAGAGGCGGGGATACGCATCGCTGTGGACATAAACGGCAATGCCTATGTCACAGGAGTAACCGATTCGAGAAACTTTCCGGTACAGTCAGCTTTTCAGGCTACCTATGGGGGCGGTGACGGTGATGGCTTTGTAGCCAAACTGAATCCCTCGGGTTCCGCGCTGGTTTATTCCACTTACCTTGGCGGTTCCGGTCTGGACGGCTCGGTTGGACTTGCCGTTGACAAGGACGGCAGCGCTTACGTAACAGGCGGGACAAATTCCACTAACTTTCCAAAAGAGAAAGCGCTGAGGCCTGCCTTCGGGGGAGGTGTGCAGTTCGGCGACGGCTTTCTGGCCAAACTAAGTCCCAGCGGCTCATCTCTGATCTACTCCACTTACCTGGGGGGCAGCGGAGACGACGCCGCCACGGCTGTTGCCATCGATAGCGACGGCAACGCCTATGTAACCGGTTTTACGATGTCAACTAACTTTCCGCTTCAAGATCCCATTAAGTCAACTTTTGGTGGAGGTTCCCAAACTGGAGATGCGTTCGTGGTGAAGTTGAACCGCGACGGCTCAGCTTTGGTCTTCTCCACCTACCTCGGGGGTAGCGGCGATGACGCCGGCTTCGGTATCGCCGTCGATACCACCGGCGCCGCCTATGTGACGGGTTTGACCAGTTCCCCTGATTTTCCGAAAGAAAAACCGTTGCAGTCAACCTACGGCGGAGGCGACTTCGATGCTTTCATCACAAAGATCGCCGAAGTTCTACCCTCCGCACTCAACTTCCCTGTTCTTCGCAGTACGGCCGACACCTTTACCGGTCTTGCCTTTCTCAATCTGGGAAAGGATCCGGTGACTCTTACGCCGAAGGCCTATGGCGAGACGGGTGGGGAATTGAGCGGGCCGGGGAATAATCCAGTCTCCCGGCTGTTGCCCGGCTCTCAGCAATTGGCGCTTCTGGCCCCGCAGCTTTTTAACTTTACATCGCCCAACACGGAAGGCTGGATCCAGGTGCAAACGGACAAGAATACCGTGGTGGGATTTGAGTTGATTGGGCAGGTTGTTGGCGGCGACATCAATGCGTTGGACGGCGTGGACGTTCAATTATCTCCTTCCCCCGTGCTCGTCCTGACAGATATTGAATATGACTCAATCTATACGACCGAGGTTCACGTGGTTAACGTCACTAACTTTCAAAACAACGTGGCGCTGGAGTTGTATGGGACTTCCGGAAACCAGGTCGGCAAATTCCCAACTTCCCTCGGGCCGAGGGGAAAATTTTTCAGAAAAATTCAGGATATTTTCCCATCCGTCCAGCAACCATTCCTTGGGTACCTGGTCGTGCGAGGGGATCAGAACCTGGCAGCGTTGGAGCTATTAGTTTCCAAGTCTGCGCTGGCGGCTCTCAACGGTCAGAAGCTACAGACGGGCAGCAGCACACCCACGAAGCTGTATTCGGCACAACTAGGAAACCGCAGGAGTTTTCTGTTCACAAGATTGAATCTGGTGAATCCCACTCCCCAAGTGGCTAATCTAGTGGCACGCGCTATCGGTGATGACGGATCAAATCTGGGATCGCCAGTCGCCGTTACTCTGGGGCCTGGAAAGCAGGACCGGCGGGATGTAGGACAGATGTTTGGATTGGATCCCAACAAAACAACATCTGGCTCGCTGGTCATCGAGAGCACCGTAACCGGAATCATAGGAGATGTTAGTTTTGGCGATGACTCCGGTGCCAATGCATTTCGTGCTTCGCTTCCGCTCGACAGCCAGCCTTCCAAGTTTGCCGCTTTTGCCCACGTCGCCACCGCGGGTGCATTTCTTACCGGCCTGGCAGCCTTCAATCCTAACCCTCAGGCTGCCAACACGAGCGTGAAGGTATTCCGTCCTGATGGGAGCCTGGTGGGCGCCACCAGCCCTAAGATTGATCCCAACGGCAGATTTTCCAAGCTCCTCTTTCCTGAGCTTGTGATTGCTTCGGGAAATCAGGCAGGCGGATTTTTCACGCTCGAATCGGACCAGCCGATTTCCTCGTTTGCGTTGTTTGGCACCGTCAGCGGAGGGACATTCACTGCGTTATCGGCGATCCCGCCTCAGAGACTGGAGACAACCACCGCCGACAATCCGGCGCCTGCTCTGAAGGCCGACTATCAGTTTCAGAACTCCCGAGCCAGCTCGATATCGGGACCACCTGCGCTCACTGACCTGGGCAGCAACTCATTTGGGACGGTCACGGTAGACGGCAGTCCGCGCACCGTGCTCAGATTTGCGGCGAACAACGGGCTGTCCGTGTCCCCGACGGGCGGTGTCATTCCAAATAATACATATTCGGTTGTGGTTCTCTTTGCCTTCGATGTGGTTAGTGGCTTCCGGCGTATTGTGGATTTCAAGAACGGCGCCAGCGACACCGGTCTGTACAACCTTGATGGTAATTTGAACTTCTATAATGTCACCGGCGGTTCCGGTGCCCCGATCAGCGCAAATGTTTTTGTTCAGACGGTACTCACCCGCGATGCAGCCAAGAAGGTCACAGGCTACGTCAACGGTGTGCAGCAGTTTTCCTTTACAGATTCATCCGACCTTGGCTTGATTGACTCCAATAACGTATTGCGCTTCTTCCAGGACAACACTTCCGGCGGCACCACCGGTGAGGCATCTGCCGGGTCGGTCGCGCGCATCCGTCTCTACGATAGCGCTCTTTCGGCCAGTGAAGTGGCTGCGCTGGATCGACTGCCGAGCGGTGCCGGGACATTTCCCATACCGGCGATTGCCAGTCTCAGTCCCTCGTCGGCAACAGCCGGAGGCCCGGCTTTTACGCTTACTGTCAACGGCTCAAACTTCGTCAACAGCTCAGTCGTGCAATGGAACGGCTCTTCTCGCATCACAACGTTTATCAGCAGTTCGCAACTGAGCGCCGCTATCAATGCCGCCGATATAGCCGTGGTGGGTGGCGCCAGCGTCACCGTCTTCAATCCCTTACCTGGAGGTGGAACCTCCAATGCGCAAACATTCACCATCATCAGCGGCGGGACTTCGGGAACGGCGCCGACAATCAAGAATGTAACGGCGACCGTGCTGACCGAAGACTCGGTCAAGCTGGACATTCAGCTTTCCGATCCTGATGGGGATATCGTCAAGCTGGAGTTTACCTGGTCACGGATCGGAATCGCTCAGCAATCCACGCGAGTTCTGAATTCTCCAGGAGACATTAATTTGGCAGGGTTGACTTCCGGGACGGTGACATACACATTTACCGGTATTGGTTTTCTCACGCCATTTGGTACGTTAGCGCCTGATCGGGTAGACGTGCAAGCTACGGATGCCAAAGGGTTGAAGA
>DASYPF010000188.1:0-8921 GCA_036006905.1 Acidobacteriota bacterium | reverse complement strand
CGCAGGTCGCAGGTCGAAGGTCGCAGGTCAAGAGCTTGAAATTGCTCAGACCTGCGACTTTCGACCTGAGACCTGCGACTTACAACTGACCACGGACAACGGACACTTCAAACATTATCCACGGCCCAAATCATTGTTATAGTAGAAGGATGGAAGTTGAGCGGCTTTCTGTTCCAATCATACCCTATTGTGACTGCTGGGAACTACAGCAGCGGAGAGTTTTGCAATGTCAGCGAGGTGGCCCGGGCGCGGTTATCTTTGTGGAGCACCCTCCGGTCATTACACTGGGCCGTGCGGGCAAGCGAAGTTCGCTGGTATGCCGAGATTCGGATTTACGGACTGCCGGAATCGATCTGGTGCATTCCAACCGCGGAGGCGACATCACCTTCCATGGCCCCGGGCAGTTGGTCGTATATCCAATTTTGAACCTGAGACTGATCAAAAAAGGAGTGCATGATTATTTCCGCTCACTGGAAGAAGCGACGCTGCAAACTCTCTGTGATTTTGGAATTACAGGGCATCGTTCGCGACTGGGGACGGGTGTTTGGGCGAATCACTCTCAGAAAGGTTTAAGTAAGATTGCCAGTATGGGCATTCACATTTCCCGCTGGGTGACTTCGCACGGCGTCGCCCTCAACGTTTGCAAGTCGCTCGAAGGATTTCGCTATATTATTCCCTGTGGCTTGGGCGGCGTGCAGATGACTTCAATGGCCGAGTTGTCGGCAAGGCCTGTAAGCCGCTACGAAGTCGAGGAGGCATTCTGGCATCACCTGCTCCATCAGTTAGAATTGACTGAGCAGTTGCCGGGCTGCAGTCGGTACCACGAGCGTGAACCCGAATTGTTCACTAATCTTCACCGCAGAGACCGCAGAGAACATTGGTGAAAAAAAAATTAAGCCACGGGGAACACTGGGGACACGGGGCCCGAAGGGATTGCTCAATTGCCATGCTGTTGCTGAAAAAAGAACATTTTTCCCTATGTTCCCAGTGTTTCCCGTGGTTTAATTTTTTTCAATAGTGTTCTCTGCGTCTCCGCGGTGAAGATTTGTGAACAATTCGCGCTTACGCCCCATATAAAGTTCTTATGCAACCTCAAAGGCGCCATCCGGACTGGATCAAGACCCGAGTTCCCGGTGGTGAAAAATATAATCAATTGAAGTCCCTGATGCGTGGTCTAAACCTGCATACAGTTTGTGAGGACGCGCTTTGTCCCAACATTGCTGAGTGCTGGGGGCGCGGCGTAGCGACTTTTATGATCCTGGGTGATGTCTGCACTCGCGCCTGCAGATATTGCGCGGTCACTTCCGGAAAACCGACCGAGTTGGATCTGGGCGAGCCGCTGAAGGTGGCTCAGGCAGTGCGCGCTATGGCATTGAAACACGTGGTGGTAACCAGCGTCGACCGGGACGATCTGCAGGATGGTGGAGCGGGAATTTTTGCCTCGACCATCCGCGAAATCCGCAGACTCAGCCCCGATTGCGCGGTGGAAGTACTGATCCCCGATTTCAGGGGCGATGATGCCGCGCTGCGCATCGTAGTCGATGCCTTGCCTGAGATCCTCAATCACAATGTGGAGACAGTCCCGCGTTTGTACCGGTTGGCCCGCTACGGAGGAAAATATCCGCGCTCCATTGGGCTTCTGGAAAGGGCAAAACAACTTCGTCCTGACATGATTACCAAGACGGGAATGATGCTTGGCCTAGGCGAGACAAAAAATGAGGTCATTGCCGTCATGCGTGATCTGGTTGCTGTGGGTGTGAGCATCCTCACCCTGGGTCAGTATTTGCAGCCAACTAAACGGCATCTCCCTGTTGACCGCTATTACCATCCAGATGAATTCCATCAGTTCAAAATCTTGGGCGAATCCATGGGCTTTGATCACGTGGAAGCCGGTCCGTTGGTGCGAAGCTCCTATCAGGCGGACCGGCAATTCGAGGCGACCCGCGCAAGATAGAAGCAGCCGCACGTGGTCTTGGCTTCCAAAAATTAGATTGAAGTCATACCGGCGTGAGGATTGTCCCGCAGAGTAAGACTGAACCACGGGGAACACTGGGGACACGGGGCCCGATCGGATTGCTCAATTGCCAGTACTGTTGCTGAAAAAAGAACCTTTTCTCCCCGTGTTCCCAGTGTTCCCCGTGGTTTAATTTTTTTCACCAATGTTCACTCTGCACTCGCATCTAACAACCGTTTTTGATACCAATCGGCGTCACTATGCATCGACTCTCTAAGATTGCCCTCCTGCTTTTTGGCTCGGGAATGTGCGCCCTGATTTACCAGACGACTTGGCTGCGTGAATTTCGGCTTATCTTCGGCGGCTCCACCGCTGCTTCGGCCGCGGTAATTGCCATTTTCATGGGCGGCCTCGGAGTGGGCAGCGCCATATTGGGAAAGGGCGTGGACAAACGCGCCAACCCGCTCGCCTTCTACTCAAATCTGGAGCTGGCAATCGCGCTTTCTGCAGCAGCCACTCCGGCGTTGATATGGCTTGCCCGCCAGGCTTACATGGCGCTGGGAGGATCTCTCGTTTTAGGTCTCGGCTTGGGAACGGTTTTGCGCTTGCTGCTGGCGACACTGGTTCTCTGCGTTCCCACTTTCCTTATGGGCGGCACGCTTCCCGCAGCGGGACGAGCAGTAGAAACTGAGACGGATTTGGCGCGCCGTAACCTGGCGCTCCTCTACGGCGTCAATACGCTGGGAGCCGTCACTGGAGCGGCTATCTCTACGTTTCTTTTGCTGGAGCTGCTTGGCAATCGAAAAACATTATGGCTTGCTTGTCTGGTCAATGTGGTCGTGGCCCTTGCAGCGCGCAGCCTTTCACGCTCCATGGCAGATTTAGGTGCGAAGCCGGAAGGAACAGTGACGGCCGCAGCGCCATTGGCTGCCCGACAGATTGGAGGGTTAGAGCCCGCCCAACCACACGACGGCCCGCCAGCAGCGCCGCTGTTTGTGCTGGTCGCCGCCACGGTCGTCGGCTTTGCATTCCTGCTGATGGAACTTGTCTGGTACCGAATGCTGGGACCGCTGCTGGGCGGTACGTCGTTCACGTTTGGACTGATCCTTGCAGTGGCCCTTCTTGGCGTCGGCCTGGGAGGAGCTGCTTACGCGTTTTTCTGGGGCGATCGCTCGCCTTCCCTCTGCGGCTTTGCCTTCACCTGCGCGCTCGAAGCTCTGTGCGTCGCGTTTCCCTTCGCTTTGGGGGATCGAATCGCCATTCTGGCGATGCTGTTGCGCTCGCTGGGCTCTCTGGGTTTCTACGGTTTCGTGTTGGGATGGACCGTCGTAGCTGTGCTGGTGGTGCTGCCGGCGGCCTTTGTAGCTGGAGTGCAGTTTCCATTGCTGATTGCACTGCTGGGAAAAGGAAAAGAACATGTCGGCCGTGATGTCGGCTTGGCTTACGCGTGGAATACGGCAGGCGCGATTGGCGGCGCTTTGGCAGGCGGCTTCGGACTGCTCCCTCTGCTCACGGCGCCGGGACCATGGCGCGCCGTGGTTCTCATAGTGGCGCTGCTCAGCGTAGCGGCTATAGGCCTGGATCTTTTTGCCCGCCGCTTGCGATGGCGGCGATCCATTCCAGCCTTTGGAGCCGCGCTTATTTCTTTTGCGTTACTGTTCGCCCTGGGGCCGACGGCTGCGTGGCGCCACAGCCAAATTGGGGCTGGACGGGCCAATAATTTTCAGCTCAGCCGCAACCCCATGCGCGACTGGATACAGTATCAGCGTCGCTCTGTCAAATGGGAAGCGGAAGGTGTGGAAAGCAGTGTCGCTTTAACGAGAAACGAAGGATACGCATTTGTTGTCAACGGAAAAATCGACGGCCATGCGCGAGGAGATGCAGGCACGCAGGTGATGAGCGGGCTGATCGGCGCCATCCTGCATCCGAATCCCAAAAGTGCGCTGGTCGTTGGACTGGGGACCGGCAGTACCGCGGGCTGGCTGGGCGCCGTGCCTTCGATCGAAAGAGTCGACGTCGTTGAACTGGAGCCCGTCATTCTTCAGGTTGCGCGCGAGTGCCAGCCCGTGAATGCCCGAGCTATGGAAAATCCAAAAATCCATATAGCGATCGGCGACGGAAGAGAGACGCTTTTGGTCGCGCCGCAGCGCTACGACATGATTGTTTCGGAACCTTCTAATCCGTATCGAGCTGGAATTGCCAGTCTCTTCACACAGGACTTCTACCGTGCCGCCGCAAAAAGGCTGAACGATGGAGGATTCTTCCTCCAGTGGATACAGGCCTACGAAGTAGACAGCCAGACTGTGCGAACCGCATACTGCACGCTGGCTTCGGTCTTTCCCGTGGTGGAAACTTTCCAGACGACGATCTCTGATCTCTTACTTGTCGGTTCCGCCAGACCGATTTCCTATCAGGCCGGCGCGCTCCGGGAGAGGCTCCAGCAGGAACCGTTCAGAACGGCGATGCGGCAAAGCTGGCGGTCGGCTGGTTTGGAGGGTTTCCTGTCGCACTATGTGTCAGACAACTCGTTTGCGAGAGCCATCGCACAGCAGGAGAAATCTCTGCTTAACACAGACGACCGCAATTTGATTGAATTTGGCTTCGCGCGTAATCTGGGCAATGTCACCAACTTCGACGTTCGGGATCTGCGCGAGCTGGCGCGTTCCCGGGGAGAAGATCGCCCGGCAGTGACCGGGGGCGTGGACTGGAACAGTGTCGAGGACCAGCGCGTAGCGTTTTTCACCGAATATGATGCAAAACCACCGCTGCTTTCTTCTTTCAGCCGTGAACAGCGGCTGCGAGCCGAGGCCCAAATCAGCTATCTCAAAGGAGACTACAAGGACACGCTGGCGCTGTGGAAGTCTCAGCCTAAGCCGCCATCAAACCTGACCGAGTTGGTGATGTTGGCCGAATGTCTAGCTGATGCTGGCGAGGATAACGCTTATCCCTACATCGAAACGCTTCGAGCTGTTCAGCCACTGGAAGCAGCCATCATGATCGCTCGTCTCAGTTGGCGACAGCATCGGGCGAAGGAGGCCACCGCCGCGCTGGAGGCCGCTTTTGAGCGCTACCGAGAGGACCCTTGGCCCTGGCAGAAGCTGTTGGAGCGCGCGCTGGACCTGGCCGTAACAGTGGCCACCGAGGATCCAGACCGCACTTCGGCCATGCGGCTCCACGCCGCCCTCAGGCAGCCTTTTTCCGTCTTTCTCTTAAATGACAAACGCCTGAAAAGCGTCCTGAGAATAGCCAGGCGCCTTGATGACGCAAAGTCCGTGGACTTGTCCCATGACGCTGTTGCGTCGTTTGAGCCTCACATCCCGTGGCAAGGCGATTTCTTGTTGTTCCGTTTTGAGTGCTACCAGAAAACGGGGGACCCCCGGGCGGCGGCCGCCTATAAGAATTTGCAGCAGTTTGTCGCCGGCGAGCCACTTCGCTTGTCAGCAGGGCTTGAGAGGGGGTCGGAAGGTGGCCCAAGTCCCTCCAAATGACACCAGCGTTGACGCCGGCGCCCACAGAGCCGCGACCGGAAGGGAGCGGCGCGCCGATGTAACACTTTTACAAATTGCTGATACGTCATAGGTTGAGAGCTCTAACTTGATTTCGATCTAGACACTCGGGTTTCGCCTGCGATATACTCATAAATCCGATAAGCATTATCGAGTATGAAGGTCACCGCAAAATCCGACTATGCGATTCTGGCCCTCTTTCACTTGGCCACTGACAAGGCAAACCGCCCCATTCAGTCGCGAACCATTGCGGCAGGACAGCAAATCCCCCACCGCTTTCTGGAACAGATCCTTCTCAATTTGAAAAAGGCAGGTTTGGTGCGTTCCGTCCGGGGCGCCAAGGGCGGCTACCAATTGGCGCTGCCGCCGTCTGAGATCAGTTTAAAAAATGCCATCGAAGCAGTCGAAGGGGGCATTCATCTTATCGGGAACCGCGAAAACCGAGCAGCGACTGTGGAAACCGATCGTAAGCTTTTACAGAGCGTCTGGGAGGAAGTGGAACAAAGTTTCATAGAAAAGCTCAGTTCGGTTACCCTTGAGGAAATTGTAACACGCCAACAACAACAGCGCGATGTGCTGATGTACCACATTTGAAATGTTTTATGAGCACAGATATTGGATTGCAACGCTCTACCCTTCTCGATTTGATTGGCAATACGCCCCTACTGGAACTGTCTCGGCTGTCGCCTAAACCGGGTGTGAAACTTTTTGCAAAAGCTGAATGGTTCAACCCGGGTGGATCGATCAAGGACCGCGCTGCGCTTTCCATTATTAACGATGCTGAGGCGCGTGGGGCGCTCACTGGAAACAAGATTCTGCTCGACTCGACCAGCGGAAACACAGGAATTGCTTATGCGATGATTGGCGCTGCGCGCCGCTATCGCGTGAAGCTGGTGGTTCCGGAAAATATCAATCCTGAGAGAAGACGCATTCTGACAGCCTACGGCGCTCAACTCGTGCTCACTGATCCGCTGGAAGGAGCCGACGGAGCAATCCGCGTCGCCCAGGAGATCTATCAGAAGGATCCAGGCCTTTATTTTTTCGCCGACCAGTACAGCAACGATGCCAACTGGCGGGCCCACTTTGAGACAACCGGGCCGGAAATTTGGGAGCAGACCGGCGGAGAAGTGACTCACTTTATCGCCGGCCTGGGGACTACCGGCACTTTTGTCGGGACGACTCGATTCCTCAAGAAGAAGCGGCCCGGTATTCAAGCCATTACGGTGCAGCCTGATTCCCCGATGCACGGGCTGGAGGGAATGAAACATCTGGCCACGGCCATTGTTCCTCGGATCTACGATTCTGCGCTGGTGGATCGCCAGGTGAATGTTTCCACAGAGAAAGCGCATCAGATGGTCTTACAAACAGCGCGGCAGGAAGGCCTGCTGATTGGAGTCTCTGCCGGAGCGGCGGTCGCGGTTGCTCAGGAAGTGCTTGCAGATTTAAATAACGGGCTGATAGTTTTAGTCTTCCCCGACAGTGGGAACCGTTACTTGAGCGAATCGTTCTGGGAGGAATATGCTCTGCATTGACGAAGCCAGCCTGGTTGCAATCAAGGAGCACGGACAGAAATCCTATCCCGAGGAGTGCTGCGGAATACTGCTGGGCAAGCTCTCAGAAGACGGCAAGCGTTCCTTAGTGGAACTGCGCTCGCTTGAAAACCGAAACCAGCAGTCACCCAGGAATCGTTTCCTGATCGACGCCAAAGACATGATGGATCTGGACAAACATGCGCGAGAGAGGGGGCTGGAAATGATCGGCTTCTACCACTCGCATCCGGATGCCGAAGCCCGGCCGAGCCAGTTCGATCGCGACAACGCCTGGCCCTGGTATTACTATGTGATTGTCTCGATCAACCAGGGCATCCCCGGATCGCTGACCTGCTGGCATCTGGAGGACGACCGCAGCCGTTTTCAGCCCGTGGAGGTTTCGTTGAGCACGTCAGAAGCCTGCCTGACTATGGAGGAGAAGAGTGATGTCTAATAAAGTCTTGATACCTACGCCGCTGCGGCAGTATGCCGGCAAGAGTGATTCAGTGCAACTGGAGGGCAAAACGATCCGCGAGTTGCTTGACAATCTGACGAGGCAATACGTCGATTTAAGAAAACATCTCTTCAATGAAGAAGGAAAGCTGCGCAGCTTCGTGAACGTCTACGTAAACGATGAAGACATCCGTTATCTACAGAAAGAAAACACGCCGCTGAATGACGGAGATGTGGTGAGCATCGTTCCTTCAATTGCCGGAGGGAGCGCCTCAACAGCGGTCCAGCAGGCCGTGGATCTTTCCAACGACGAGATCAAGCGCTACAGCCGCCATCTGATTATGCCCGAGGTCGGCATGGAAGGGCAAAAGAAGCTGAAAGCGGCCAGCGTGCTGCTCATCGGCGCAGGAGGACTCGGTTCTCCAGCCGCGATGTATCTGGCAGCCGCCGGGGTCGGCCGCATGGGAATTGTTGATTTCGATGTGGTTGATTTCAGCAACCTGCAGCGGCAAATACTGCATGCAACGGGCGCAGTCGGAAGCCCCAAGCTGGAAAGCGCGCGCCAGCGGATCCAGGAAATCAATCCCAACGTCGAAGTTAATTTATATGAGATAAGGCTCACTTCTGGGAATGCGCTCGATTTATTCCGCGAGTACGACTTCATCGTCGATGGAACAGACAATTTTCCCACCCGTTATCTAGTCAATGATGCTTGCGTTCTCTCTGGCAAGCCAAACATTTACGCGAGTATTTTTCGCTTTGAAGGGCAGGCCAGCGTCTTTGCTACCAAAGAAGGTCCATGCTATCGATGCCTCTATCCGGAACCGCCGCCGGCGGGCCTGGTCCCAAGCTGCGCTGAAGGCGGAGTCCTGGGAGTTTTACCGGGAATCATCGGTACCATCCAGGCGACAGAAACAATCAAGCTGATTCTCGGGACCGGCGAGCCTTTAATCGGGCGGCTGTTGCTGCTCGATGCGCTGCAGATGAAGTTCCGAGAGTTGAAGCTTCGCAAGAACCCCCAGTGCCCCGCCTGTGGAACTCACGAGATTAAGGCTCTCATCGACTACGAGCAGTTCTGCGGCGTGGGCCAAACGCAGGAGGCTTCGCCCGGGTCGGAATGGGAGATCACACCGCTGGAGCTCAAGGAGCGCCTCGACCAGGGAGATAAGCTTTACATTCTGGACGTCCGGGAGCCACATGAATACCAAATCTGCCGGCTTGGAGGATCGCACCTGATTCCACTGGGGGAGATCCCACAGCGCGTCAACGAGCTCAATAGCGCCGACGAGATCGTCGTGCACTGCAAGATGGGCGGCCGCAGCGCCAAAGCTGTAGAGTTTCTACGCCAGGCCGGTTTTAAGAAAGTAAAGAACCTGAAAGGCGGGATCGACTTGTGGGCACAGACCGTCGATCCGAGCGTGCCGCGGTATTAATCAGTCGGCAGGAGGCAGGAGGCAGTCGGCAGTAAGCAGTCGGCAG
>DASYPF010000187.1:0-4569 GCA_036006905.1 Acidobacteriota bacterium | reverse complement strand
TGCGTCGATCAAAATTCGTAGATACTAAAATCAAAACTCTTCGCGCTCTTCGCGCCTTCGCGGTGAACTTTTTAATCGTGGAAGGATCAAGGATTGTAGTACACTTCTGTCATACAAGGGGCAAATGATGACACTCAGTGTGCGGCTGGATGCGGAGACCGAGCAGCTCGTAGAGCGTATGGCCCGGCAGAGAGACCAGACCAAGTCGGAAGTTATTCGCGATGCCATTGCAGCTTTGGCGCCGAAAGAGCGTAGAGGTAAGGGCGCCAAGGGGCCATTTGGCCGCGCTGCCGACTTGATTGGGTGCGTACGAGGAGGGCCAAGCGATCTCTCGGTGCGGACCGGCGAGAAGTTTCGACAGATTCTTACCTCCAGAGCGAGGGCTTAAAGTTGATTCTCGTTGACGCCGGGCCGCTGGTTGCTCTAATTCATGCCGATGACCAGAACCATCGAAAGTGCAAGGAGGCGCTGCGGGCGGTAAGAGAGCCCCTCGGGACGGTTTGGCCCGTCTTCACGGAAGCAATGTATCTGCTCAATTTCGCCTGGGAAGCGCAGGAGGCGTTGTGGGAAATGATTGATCGTGCCGTCGTCACTCTTTTGCCGGTGCATGCCGATGACCTTCCCCGCATACGAGCATTGATGCGAAAGTATCGGGATTTACCCATGGATCTTGCTGACGCAACTTTGGTCCGTGTCGCTGAGCGGGAAAAACTGAGGAGAGTCTTTACGACCGATTATCGGCACTTTACTGTTTACCGGATTCCCCGCTTGGGGCGGTTTTCTCTTCTTCCATGATGTCATCGGAGCCAAACATGATTCCGCGCCGTCGCATTTTTTCGCTTTTCGTCATCCTTCTTTCTGGGCTTTTTTGCATCACGCCAACTGAAAGCCCCGGTGCTTCTCAAAACAGACCTGTTCAATCGCCGGAACGCGCTGCTGATCTGGTGCTGCTGAACGGGAAGATTGCCACCATGAACCCAAAGCAGCCGCAGGCTGAGGCGCTGGCCGTGCGTGGCGACATTCTAGTCGCCGTGGGCAGCAACGCGGAAATCCGCAAACGTATCGGTCCCTCCACTGAGGTGATTGATTTGGCAGGCAAGCTGGCTGTCCCGGGATTCATCGAAGGCCACGGGCACTTTGTCGGTCTCGGACAGTCGAAAATGATGCTCGATCTGACGCGTGTCAAAAACTGGGATGAGATCGTGGCCATGGTCGGCGAAGCGGCCAAGAAGTCTCAGCCGGGACAGTGGATTCTCGGCCGCGGATGGCACCAGGAGAAGTGGGACCGAGTCCCGCAACCCAATGTTGAAGGTTTCCCCACTCATGCATCACTGAGCAGAGCGTCGCCGCAAAATCCAGTCCTGTTGACGCACGCCAGCGGTCACGCGGCATTTGCCAACTTGAAGGCGATGGAGCTTTCCGGAATCACACGGAACACGCCCAACCCATCAGGCGGCGAAATCTTGCGCGACCTAAGCGGCGAGCCGACGGGCATGCTGCGCGAGACCGCGCAGGGACTGGTGCGACAGGCGCAATCCGACAGCCGCGCTCGTCTCTCGGCGCGTAACAGAGAGGCCGAGGAACTGCGGGCAATAGAACTGGCGACAAAAGAGTGCCTGTCGAAGGGCATTACCAGCTTCCAGGATGCGGGATCTTCTTTCCAGACCATCGATCTTCTGAAACGGCTGGCGCGGGATGGCAAGCTCGGCATACGGATGTGGGTGATGATCCGCGTTGGCAACCAAGAGTTGGCCCGGAAGTTGCCCGATTACCGGATCATCGACCTGGGGGAAAAACGGCTGACGGTTCGCGCCATCAAGCACGCCATCGACGGCGCCCTCGGGTCTCGCGGAGCCTGGCTGCTGGAGCCTTATTCGGACGCGCCCGACAGCACCGGTTTGAACACCACGCCCATTCCTGTCATTCGCGAAGCGGCTCGGCTGGCGCTCAAGCACGACTTTCAACTATGCGTGCACGCCATCGGAGATCGCGCCAATCGTGAAACGCTGAATATATTCGAAGAGGCCTTCAAGGATGCGAATGGAAAGGACCTGCGCTGGCGAGTGGAACACGCCCAGCATCTGCACCCGGACGACATTCCGCGTTTTGCCCGGCTGGGAGTGATCGCTTCAATGCAGGGGATTCATTGCACTTCAGACGGGCCGTATGTGGTTAAACGTCTCGGAGAGAAGCGCGCCAGAGAAGGCGCGTACGTGTGGCAGAGTTTGATTCGCTCGGGGGCCGTCGTGACCAACGGAACCGATGCGCCGGTGGAAGATGTCGATCCCATTGCGTGCTTCTATGCTTCGGTGACTCGCAAGCTGCGGGACGGATCCTATTTCTTTCCGCGGGAGAGGATGAGCCGCGAGCAGGCGTTGCGCTCCTACACGCTCAGCACCGCCTACGCTGCCTTTGAGGAAAAGACCAAAGGCTCGCTCGAGCCTGGAAAGCTGGCAGACATCACCGTGCTGTCCAAAGATATCCTTTCAATTCCCCAAGACGAAATCGCCAAGGCGCGAGTCGTCTACACGATTCTCGGCGGCAAAAGGGCGTTTACTCTAAAAGCGCAGGCGGAGTAAATCCGCACGAACCGGTGTCATATGATATCCAGTGAAAGACCTAACGCAAAGGCGCAAAGACGCAAAGCGGGTGAGGGCGACTATAATGTGCCACTTGGGATCAAACATGCCAAGTTCCACCGACAGGGTGGGCACATATAGTCGCCCTCACCGACTCCGCGACCTTGCGTCTTTGCGCCTTGGCGTTAAGCTTTTCAGCGAAAATTTATGAACACATTCACTCTTTGTTTGGCAGCCGTTGTGCTTTTCGTAGCTGTCGCGGCGCCGCTCCCGCAAAACGAACCGGCCTCGGCGCAAGCGATCCTGGAAAAGGCGATGCGGGCGGCCGGTGGAGCTGCCAATCTCTCCCGCTTTGTGGCCTTTCACTGGAAGGGAGAAGCGGTCGTGCACGCCGGAGATCGCGTTATCCCGATTACGGGCGAATGGTATGTACAACCACCCGACCGAGCCTGGGTGCGCACAGAAGACCAGCTATCGGGAACCAAATCGAGCCGCCTGATGGTCATCGACCGCGGCCGCGGATGGATGCAGATGAACGGCAAGACCCAAACCATGGAGCAAGAATTCCTTGATCACGAGCTGGAGCAATTCTATCTGTACTACCTGATGCGGCTGGCGCCGCTTCGTGACAAAGCGTTTCACGTTTCTCTCCTGCACCAGATTGGCAAAGAAAACTTAGAAACCGTCATCGTCGGCGCCACAAAGTCTGAACTGTCTTCGTTCCACCTTAATCCTCTTGGCCTCCACATCTCGCACGCCGGACATCAAGACGTGGAACTTTTCTTTGACCGTTTAACTGGCTTACTTGTAAAAGCGATAACTCGGCGGACCGACCCGACGAGCGGAAAGGAAGTCAGGCAGGAGCTCCTCCTCACCAACTACACCCTGGAAAAAGGAGTCCGGTGGCCCCGGAAACTTACAATCTTTTGGGATAACCGCCCTTACTTCGAACTGAAGATCACCGAGTTTGCTCCGCTGAAGAAATTGGACGATAAGCTCTTTGAAAAAAGCGGTCAGCTATCAGCTAACAGCAATCAGCTATCAGCTGTCAGCTCTCAGCTAAGAGCCAAGAGCCGAGAGCGATGACTGAGAGCTGACACCTGAGAGCTGATGGCTGACAGCTGAGAGCTGAAACCTAATAGCTCGCAGCTCTGGCAGATCCGTATTCCGTCTTGACAAGGAAATTGTCCTTGCTATAGTAAGGAGATGGCCAAGGTAACGAGTAAATTACAGGTTACCCTGCCTAAGGCGCTTGCCGAACGTTATCGTATTCGGGCCGGGGATGAGATTGATTGGGCTGCTGCCGGCGACGTGATCAAAATAGTGCCTCCAGGACAACGCCGCCCTGCTGTGGACCGTAAGGCGCGACTAAAACTCTTTGACCAGGCCACCGCCCGCCAGCGCGCGCGCCACGCTGTGCGGGCCAGTCGAAAGCCGGCAGGCGATAGAGGCTGGACGCGAGAGGAACTGTACGTTCGTGGTCGCCCTGGTTGATACCAACATCTTGGTTTATCGCTTCGATCCACGCTTTCCCCGCAAGCAGGCAATTGCGACTCGAATTCTGCGAGATGGAATTGCAAACGATACCGTTCGGGTTCCTCACCAGGCAATTGTCGAGTTTGTACAGGCTACCGGCAAACCTCTGCCGGGAGGAAGATCTCTGCTTTCGCCGCCCGATGCGCGCCGGGAAGCCGAGGAGTTTCTCAGCCAGTTTGTTGTTCTTTATCCAAATGAAGCCATGGTCCGGACAGCGCTCCGCGGGGCGGCAGCTTATCAACTCTCTTGGCTCGATGCACACCTTTGGGCTTATGCAGAGTCTTTTGGTCTGCCGGAATTGCTTTCAGAGGATTTCCAGCACGACCGCCTTTATGGAAGCGTCCGCGCTGTCAATCCATTTCACGTCTGACCCAGCGTTCAGAAGTGCACAGAGTCCTACCGCGGAGGGCCGCAACGAAAAGCGTCAGCAGTCATCGGTCATCGGTCATCGGTC